>DASUXS010000199.1:0-5863 GCA_036377855.1 Moraxellaceae bacterium | reverse complement strand
CCACTCCCGCGCAGGTCTGCCATGCTGTCTGCCCTGACTCCCAGTCCCAGCTCCGCCGCACGCCACCATCCGCGCGTGCTCTGCCACGACAATGCGCGCAACCGCGATCTCGTGGCCGCGCTGCCGCAGCTGCAGCAACCTTTCCGTCCCACGCCCTGGCTGTTCAATCCGCATCTGCAGATGGTGCTGGTGAATATGCGCAACGGGCGTCGTGATCGCGACTACGACCATCTCGAAACCCTGACCATGTCCGACGGCGGCCATACCGCCCTGGCCTGGCGTGGCCACGACCTGCCGGCGGACACGCCCACGGTGGTGGTGCTGCACACCATCAGCGGCAGCCCGGAAAGCATGGCGGAACTCGTGCGCGACGTGCAGGCGGCCACCGGCTGGCGCATCGTGCTGTGCATACGCCGCGGCCATGCCGGACTGCCTTTACCGGTGCCGCGCCTGAACATCCTGGGTTCTACGCAGGACCTGCGTGAACAGCTGGCCGTGATACGCCAACGCTTTCCCGATTCACCACTTTACGGCATCGGCTCCTCCGCCGGCTCCGGCCTGCTGGTGCGTTTCCTGGGCGAGGAGGGCACCGCCGCGCCTTTCCGCGCCAGCTTTGCCTACTGCCCCGGCTACAACACCGATGAAGCCTTCGACAAGACTCATCCTTTCTACAGCCGCTATATCGTCAAGAAACTGGTGCAGCGGCTTATCCAGCCACATACCGAAACCCTGGGCCACCTGCCCACGGTGCAGCAGCTGAGCAAGGCGGAAACGCTGGCGGAATTCCACCGCCATATGTTCGAGCTGGCCGGCTATGGCAGCTACGACGATTATTCCGCCGCCAGCAATCCCATGCGCGTCTTCGACAATATCAGCACGCCCATGATGATCCTGAATGCGGAAGACGATCCCATCTGCCGTATCAGCAATGTGGAGCCTTATCTGGATGCCATGCAGAAGATGCCCAATGTCATCCTGGTGACGACATCGCAGGGCAGTCATTGCGCACATTATGAAGGCTGGCCGGCAAGGTCGTGGTCCAGCCGTCTGATGGGGAATTATTTTTTGGCGGTGCATGGGCAGGAGTCGGTTTGAGGGTTGCCCGTCGCTCTTTGTAACGTCACCCCCGCGAAGGCGGGGGTCCAGTGCCTTTAGCTGCCTTTGAAGGCAAAGCTGGCAGTAGCTTAGGCCAGCGCCCATCTCGCTTTGCTCGTATCCCCTCACCCCAACCCTCTCCCGGAGGGAGAGGGGGAACCTATTAGCCGGATTCTGCGCACCACTCGCTTCGCTCGTTTTTCCCCTCACCCTAGCCCTCTCCCCGCAAGCGGGGAGAGGGGATGGCTTTTTGCTTTTGCCTTTGCTTTTGGGTTTAGCGAGCGCAGCGATGCGTGCTTTTGCTTTGGTAGT
This sequence comes from Moraxellaceae bacterium, assembly GCA_036377855.1. GTDB lineage: Bacteria > Pseudomonadota > Gammaproteobacteria > Pseudomonadales > Moraxellaceae > UBA2031. Next base: position 4,456 of record DASUXS010000199.1, on the reverse strand, counting down.
GCTTTTCCCCTCCCCGTAGAGTGAGCCGAGGAGCGGAGGTTGGCGGCGGAAAAAGGGCGAGGACTGTCTGAGTGGCCGCGCAGCGGACGCGAGTTCCGCAGCCCCCGCCGGCAACCGAGTACCGCAGGGCACCCGGCCAAAGGCCGGGCGAACGGCCCGGGGTCGCCTTTCTTTGCTTACTTTCTTTGGCGAAGCAAAGAAAGTGAGGCCCCACCGGCGAGGTGCTACGACAGCGCAAATAAACAACAGAAGCCAGTCGCGGAACACCGCCACATCAAAGCAGGTTCGCGGCTGAAGCCGCTCCTACAACCCTTCCAGGAACTGCTGAACCTCACGCCGCGAATGCAGCCGGATGATCTGCCTCCCCTGCGCATGCTCCTGCAACAAGGCCAACACCTTAGGCCGGCTACGCTCCGGGTAATTCCATATCCATTTCAGGAACACGAGATCCGGCCAGCGTTCGGGACACCCCTCCGCCATATCCGGTCGCGTCACCCCGAAATAGCGGACACCCCGGCTGACCACTCGCCAAAGACAAAGCAAACGGGGCAAGTCCAGGAAAATCACGGTGTCGCAAACCGCCAGCCGCGAGGCCAGCGTGCCGGAATAATTGCCATCCATGACCCAGGCATCGCCATCACAGAGTTCATCGACACGACGCTGCCAATCCGGCTTCTCAGGCTCCACCCAACCCGGCTGCCAATATTCCGCATCCATATGGATGACAGGCAGTCCCAGGCGCTTTCCCAGTTGCGCGGAGAGCGTGCTTTTACCGCTGCCACCGGAACCTACGATCAGGATTCTTTTCACAGGACCTCCTGCAACAAAGGCAGCAGCTCACCGTGGCTGGCCACCAGCGCCTCGCGGGCAGCGTTCAACGGAAGCCAGTAAAGCTCAAAGGCAATAGGCACACCTGAACCATCGGAGGGATCGCTTTCGTAGTGGCGCCAGTTTTCCGCCACCACGCCTTCGACACGCAGATGGAAGAAATGCCGGCGATGCAGTTCCTGCTTGCCGAAAGGCCGGGCATCGAAATCCTGCTGGCCAAGGAAGTGCGGCGCGGTCAGCCGCGTCAGCCCGGTTTCTTCCTGGGCTTCACGCAGCACTGCGGCGTCGGGGGTTTCATCTTTATCGATAGTGCCGGCCGGCACCTGCACACCCGCTTCCGGAAAATCCGGCTGCCGGAACACCAGCAACCGCGCCGTCTCTCCACTGCCTTGCGTTATATAGGCAAAGGCTTTTTCAACCGTCTTCACAAGCCTCTCCCTTTCAGCCCGCTGCGAGTGCAGCGGGCCGCGTATTCTGAACGAACACCGGGAAAGGGTTAAGGCCTCAACGTTTGGTATTCGGATTGGCGGGACGCGTCAGGCCCATATTGCCGCGCAGGGTTTCGCTTTCGTATCTGGTACGGAAGAGACCGCGACGTTGCAGCTCGGGCACCACCAGCTCCACGAAATCCTCAAAGCCCGTGGGCAGCAGCGGCGGCACGATATTGAAACCGTCGGCGCCGCGCGCCAGGAACCATTCTTCAATGGTGTCGGCCACGGTCTTGGCCGAGCCCACCACCTGGATATGGCCCTTGGAGACATTGAAGCGCAGCACGAGCTGGCGGATGGTGAGGTTTTCGCGGCGGGCGAGCTCCACCAGCTGCTGGAAACGGCCCTTGCCGTTTTCACCGGCTTCCAGTCCTTCCGGCAGCGGACCATCAAGGTCATAGCCCGACACATCCACGCCCATGAGATTGACGCCGCGGCTGAAATCCACGCGCGACTGCAGCTCGCCGAATTTGTCCTGCGCCTCCTGGTCGCTGCCGGCCACCACCACGGACAGGCCGGGCGTGACTTTCAGCTGGTCCGGGTCGCGGCCGTACTTGGCCATGCGGCCCTTCACGTCGGCATAGTATTTCTGCGCCACTTCCAGCGACTGCGCCGAGGCATAGATCATTTCCGCCACACGTGCGGCGAACTCGCGGCCGGTATCGGAATTGCCTGCCTGCACGATCACCGGATGGCCCTGCAGCGGGCGCGCCACGTCCAAGAGGCCTTCGCTCTTGAAATGTTCGCCCTGGTGCTTCACGACATGCGCGCTGGCAGGATCGAAGAAGCGTACGTTCTCACGGTCCGGATTATCGAAAGCATCATCATCCCAGCTGTCCCAGTACTGCTTCACCAGGCTGAGGAATTCGTCGGCGCGTTCATAGCGTTCGCCATGGCCGCGGCCGTCTTCAATACCGAAATTGCCAGCAGTATGCGGACCGAAGGAAGACACCACATTCCAGCCGGCACGGCCACCGCTGATATGGTCCAGCGAGGCCAGGGCGCGGGCCACGTTATAGGGCTGGCTGAAATTGGTGTTGATGGTGGCGATAAGGCCGATATGGTCGGTGACGCTGGCGATGGCGGAAAGCAGGGTCAGCGGTTCGAACTGGAAGCTCACGCCATTGCCGCTGGCGTCTTCCACATTTTTGCCGGAGCGGCCTATGAAATCGGCGAGGAAGAAGGCATCGAATTTGGCTTGTTCGGCCAGTTTGGCGAGACGCACCCAGTATTTCACATCGGGACGGCCGTTGGCGGTAACACCCGGATGCCGCCAGGCGGCGGGGTGGTGGCCGAAGCGCATGAAGAAGGCGTTGAGCACGAGTTGGCGGTGTTTGCTGCTCATGGGGGACTCCGTAAAAGCAGAGCCGCCGGAAAGACGGCGGCTTGGTGTATCTGAAAATCGTTGGGGAGACGAGGGTGAACCTTCAACTCCTATCTCTATATTCACTGTCGCCCCGGCGAAGGCCGGGGCCCAGTGCCTTTGCTTTTGCTTCTGCCTTTGCGTTTTCCAGCGCCGCCAGAGGCGCTGGGCCCCGGCTTTCGCCGGGGCGACAGAGTTTTTATTGCAGAGATCTCAGGCCAGTATGCACAGCCCCGGGCATATTCCCTGCAGCAACTGGTATTCCTGCAGACTGCTGCCGGGCTCGGGCTGCCATTGCTGGCTGAACTGCTCCCAGACCCGGCGCAGCAGGCTCACGAGGCGCTGCCCCATTGTCCGGCGAAAGCGAAAGTATCCAGCGCGCGACGTTCACGCGGTGCCAGCTCACGCTGGCGCAGGTCTTCGCGTTCGATGACGGCGGCATCATCGACATGGCCGATGGCAATCAGCGTATTGATGGCGATCTCGGGCGGCAGGCCGAACTCGTCACGCAGCGCCTCGCGGTTGAATCCGCCCATTTGATGCAGATGCAGGCCCAGAGCTTGAGCCTGCAGCGAAAGCGCAAACACGGCTGCGCCGGTGTCATAGGCGGCAGAGCCGTTCACCTTGCCTTCCGGCCCGCGCGTGTCGGAAAACACGCCCAGCAGGACCGGCGCGCGTTTGGCCCAGCTCTGGTTGTTGCCGGACAGCGTGGCGAAAGCGCGCTGGAAATTGGCGGCATCGCGATGCTGGTCCCAGACAATGAAACGCCAGGGCTGCAGGTTATAGGCCGAGGGCGCCCAGCGTGCGGCTTCCAGCAGCGCGGTGAGCTGTTCCGGCGTCACCGCCTTTTCCTGGAAGGCACGCGGACTCCAGCGCGCGGCAATCAGTTCATGCAGCGGCGCGGATGTTTGAGCGAGTTTCTGCGTCATGGCTTCAACCTTGTCCCGGCATGGTCAGCACGGACAGGCGATCCACGCCGGTACGTTCGATGATGGCCATGACCTTGGCCACGGTGCCGTAGGGCACGGCTTCATCGGCCTGCAGATTGAGATAGAACTCGGCCGTGGCTTCCTTGGCCGTTCGCAGCGTCTGTTCGAAATCGGCCAGCGCCACTTCCTGCTTGTCCACATAGACCTTGCCGGCCGCATCCACGCTCACGGTCACCGCTTTTTTCTGCACCAGCGGCGTGGTGGGCTGGGTCTTGGGCAGGCTGACCTTCACGGTGTTGGTCAAGAGCGGCGCCGTGACGATGAACACGATGAGCAGGACCAGCATCACGTCCACAAGCGGCGTGATATTGATTTCGCTGACGACGTCGTCGGCGTCGCCGCCGGAGGAGAAAGCCATTACGCGAACACCTCTTTCTTGCCGTCAGTGCTCTTGTCGGAAACGACGGTGGGCTTGCGCGGGGTCGCGGGGCGGTCGCCGAGGCGGAAGCCGGCCTTCTGCGCCAGGCTGACGAAATCGCTGGCGAAATCGTCGAGGTCGGCGGCGATGGATTTCAGGCGGCGCACAAAGAAGTTGTAGGCGAGCACGGCCGGCACGGCGACGGCGATACCGATGCCGGTGGCGATCAGCGCTTCACCGATGGGGCCTGCGACCACATCAATGCTGGCGGAGCCGCTGGCGGAAATGGCGGACAGCGCGTGGATGATGCCGAACACAGTGCCGAACAGGCCCACGAAGGGCGCGGTGCTGCCAATGGAAGCGAGCACGGCCAGGCCGCTTTCCAGCGAACGGCGTTCTTTCTGGATCTGCTGGCGCAGGCGACGCTCCA
>DASUXS010000198.1:0-3606 GCA_036377855.1 Moraxellaceae bacterium | reverse complement strand
CGGCCAACCAGAGGCGGGGCACGCCATACTGGTTCATGGGCGCGCGCAGGCCGCCTTCTTCCACGCGGTAGTGCTTGCCTTCAAAGCTGAAAGGCTGGCCCGCGGTATAGCCCTTCACATAATCCAGGAATTCTTCGGTGCGCTCATAGCGCGCGGCGTGGTCTATGAAGTCGCCGTAAGAGCGCTGTTCGGAACCGCCACCGCCGGTGATGACATTCCACTCCACGCGACCATGGCTGAGACGCTGCAGGCTGGCGGCCATCTGCGAGGCATAGGAGGGATGGATGAACCAGGGCTGGATGGCGATGAGGAAACGCAGGCGGCGGGTTTCACGCGCCAGCGCGGCGGACAGCATCCAGGGATCTTCGGTATGGCGGAAGGCGGGCACCAGCGCGCCGTGGAAACCACCGATGTCAGCCGCACGCGCCACCTGCGAGAGGTAGTCGATATAGGCGAAATCGGGTTCGTCGATCTTGGGGGCGACGCGCGAGGCAGTCTGGCGGTTCCACTCACCGCGGGTATGCAGGTCGTGGGCGCGGCGACCGTCACCATGGACGGGCAGACGCCAGAGGAATTCCACAGCCATTTTCTTTACAACTCCTGACAGCAACAAACCGCCTCATGGAGGCAGCCGGTAACAACGTGTCGAGGAGGAATTGCAGCTAGCGTGCCACGCTTGCTCAAAAGACCCGCAAAGCCGCGCCAACACTGGCTTTGCGCTGATGACCAGGGATTCGATGGAAAGCGCTGCTGTTGAAATTGCAGCAGCATTTTGCTGGCTGTACAGCAGGGCAGGCGACACTGCTGCTGCCTGACCATCAGGGCGCCTGGTGGCCATGGCCATCAAATCCAGGTCTCGAAATAATTTTCTTATTCCGGCTCAAGCACTTGGAAATGCCTTAAGGACATTTCCGTGACGCTGGCAGACATCTTGCTGAATGCGCTGTCCTGCTCACCGTTTTATCTGGAAATTCCCATGCTGTCCGTTTCACGCTTTTCCCTACTGCGCTCTTCCCTGCTGCCCCGTTCGCTGATTGCTGTCTCGACCTTGCTTGCCGTTTTCTCCAGCAGCAGCCTGCTGGCCGAGGAGACGGTGCGTATTGCTGTCGTTGCCCGCGACAATGCCGGCAAGCCGGCTTTCACCGGTACGCCGCAGCGCATGTCGGAAGACAAGCTGCTGGCCGACGCGCTGGCCAAGAAGGGCGTGAAACTGGAATGGGTGCCGGTGACCACCACCTCCGTGGCCGCGCTGGTGAATGAATCCTTCACCAACCGCCGTATCGACCTGGCCTTCTATGGCGACCTGCCCTCGGTGATCCTGAATGCCAGCGGCACGCGCACCAAGCTCGTGGTGCCGGGCAATCTGGGCAACAACACCTATCTGGTGGTGCCGCCCAACTCCACGGCCAAATCCATACGCGACCTCAAGGGCCGCAAGATCGCCCTGCATCGCGGTCGTCCCTGGGAGGTGTCCTTCGGCAAGCTGATTGCCTCCGAAGGCCTGACGCTCAAGGATTTCCGCATCATCAACCTGAATCCGCAGGCCGGCTCCGCCGCCGTGGCGGCGGGCAGCGTGGATGCTTTCTTCACCTTGAACGATGCCTGGCTGCTGCAGGATAAAAAGCTGGGCCGCATCATCTGGAGCAGCCAGAAATCCCCGGACGACTGGAAAATGCGCGCCGAGTTCTGGGCCAGCGAAGATTTCGTGAAAACCAAACCCGAGATCACGCAGATCCTGGTGACGGCCGCCGTGCGCGCCGCCTACTGGGTGTCGCAGGACAAGAACCGTGACGCCTATTTCGCCGAGCAGGCGGAATTCGGCCTGCCGGAAAGCGTGCTGCGCCGCGATGCCGACGGCAACCAGGCGAACTGGAAGGATTACTGGTCGCCGCTGTTCACGCCCACGCTGACCCAGCACTACCAGGGCGTCATAGACCACGCCGCCAGCAATGGCCTGATCCGCAACCGCCCCGACGTGAATTCCCTGCTGGCGCCGCAATTCCTGCCGGTGGCGCTCAAGGAGCTGAATCTCGTGAATTACTGGAAGACGCGCTGAGCCGGCCATGACGGATATTTCCCTGAAGGCCGGCGATGCCTTTGCCGGACAGGCCCTGCGCCGCTCTTTTGCCTGGCGCAGCTGGCTGCTGAAGCTGGCGCCTTTCATTTCCCCGGTGCTGCTGGTGGCGGCCTGGGCCTGGGTGGCGCAGCAGCGCTATTTCCCGGAACAGATCGTGGTGCCGCCGGAGGCGGTGCTGGCCGCTTTCCGCGAACTCTGGGACAGCGGCGAATTGCAGATGCATCTCTCCGTCAGCCTGTATCGGCTGGCGGCCGGCTTTGCGATTGGCACGGTGACCGGCCTGGCTTTTGGCGTGCTGATGGCCCTGTCGCGCCAGGTGGAAATCTATTTCGGCCCGCTCTTCCACGCGCTGCGCCAGATTCCCACCCTGGTGCTGATCCCCATGGCCATCCTGATTTTCGGTATCGATGAAACGCTGAAGATCGTGCTCTTGGTGAAAGCGACGTTTTTCCCGCCGGCGATTGCCGCCTACGACGCCGTGAAAAACCTGCCACGCGGCCATCTGGAAGTAGGGCGGGTTTACCGCCTGCCGCCTTTCACTTTATTCCGCCGCATCATTTTTCCCGCCACCGTGCCGCCGGTGCTTACCGGAATCCGTATTTCTCTGGGCCGTGCCTGGCTGGTACTGGTGGCCGTGGAGCTGCTGGCCGCGGATTCCGGCCTGGGCCAGATGATGGAACTGGGGCGGCAGATGCTGCGCCTGGATATCGTGATGGTCGGCGTCATCCTCACCGGCGTGATCGGCTTTGCCCTGGACAAGGGTTTCCGTCTGCTGGAACGTTTTCTTTTGCGCTGGAAGTACCGTTGATGAGCGCCTCTCTTCGCCTCCAGAGCATTCTGGAAAAACTGAAAGTCCTTCGCGGCCTGATTGTGCCGGCACTGCTCTTGCTGCTCTGGCAATGGCAGTCCGGCCGCAGCGATGTGCATGCCTATGCCTTTACGCCTTTGCAGAATGTCGCCGCCTCCTTCGTCGAGCTGGTGAAAAACGGCGAGCTCTGGATAAACCTGCTGGGCAGCCTGCAACGCACCAGCACCGGCCTTTTGCTGGGCGGTGTCGCCGGTTTGCTGCTGGGTTTTGCCATGGCGCTGTCGCGCGTGGTGAACACGCTGGTAAGTCCGCTGTATCACGCCATACGCCAGGTGCCGCTGCTGGGCCTGGCGCCGCTGATAGGCCTGTGGGTGGGCAATGGCGAACCCGCCAAGGTCTTCATCATTTCCCTGGCGGCTTTCTATCCCATGGTGCTCAACACCTATGAAGGCCTGCGCCATGTCGACGACAGCTACCGCGAAGTCGGCCGCATCCACGGCTTCGGCCGCTGGCGCCTGTTCTGGCGCGTGCAGCTGCCCGCCGCGCAGCCGTCGATATTCACCGGCCTCACCCAGGCCGTGCCCTTTGCCTGGATCACCGCCGTCGGCAGCGAACTGCTGTTCAACGCCGGCGCCGGCCTGGGCAATCTCATGATGACGGCCGAACTCGGCGCACGCATGGACATCATCATCGTCTGCGCCACGGCGGTGACGCTGCTGGG
>DASUXS010000197.1:0-5174 GCA_036377855.1 Moraxellaceae bacterium | reverse complement strand
CAGGGCCTGCGCGACGTCGCCGTAGAGATCAGGCCCCGGTGAGGGCACCTGCAGCACATACTTCGCCGTGACGTTCAGGCCTTCAATGGAATAGACAGGCTTGGATATGGCATTGATCTGCTTCAGCACCGTCTTGCCCAGGCAGAAACGGGCCATGGTCTTGTCCGTGGGCAGGCTGCGCTGGGAATAAAACTCGCGGCCACGCGGCGTGAGGTCGTACTCATAGCCGACCAGGTTCAGGTCCAGGTCCAGTTTTTCCGCTTCGGTAAGCAGACCGGCGGCCACCAGGTCGCGCCACTTCACGCTCAGCGGATTATGCGGTCCGGGACGCGGCGCATCTTCCGCTTCCTCTTCGCTGGCATAGCCCGACTGGAAGCCGCGGTACTCCAGCCCTGCCACAAAGGGAAAACCTTCCACCAGGGGAATGTCCCGGCATAGCGGATTTTCCTCGTCGGCAATACGGGTGATCTCCGTGGTCAGCATGGCGTGGTACTTGGTCTGTTCCGGTTTCACCATGGCACAGCGGTAAAGGCCGAACATGACACCCAGCGCCACCACCAGGAATATCGCGCGATTCATCCCCATCCCCCGTCAGGCCCGCAGGCGCGGGCAGAAATATTCCGCAGCAGGGTACTGCGCCACTGTCACGGCGAACAGTGGGGAAACTACCAAAAAGCGCGCTGCTACCGTTTCCTCCCGGCATCGCTCCATTTGTCGCCTGTTTCGACTTTTGCATTCCCGTCCTCTGGACAAATCATGCGCCCCGCCTAGAATCGCGCCCCATCTTTCAACCCCGCAAATTCACAAGGAGGACATGAACGTGCCCTGCCGCTTTGCCACAAACGACAACGCCCAGCAGTAACGCTTCCTGTCCTTCACCGGCCGGAGGCGCAATGCCTTCGGTCCGGAATCAAAAGCCCCGGCCGATGCCGGGGCTTTTTTATGCGCGCAATTTCCGTTGCGCGCCATCGCCCCTGGCTGCCCACAAGGCGGGCCGGGGCGACAACAACCCGAAAAGGGACTCAAAAGAAGAGGTGTGATATGCCAATACAATTGGTGTTGAACGCGAACGGGAAGAACGGCCACAAGCCGGTGAAGATTTTCACCAACGACATTGATCCGGGTGCCATACAGCAACTCAGGAACATTGCCGTCCTGCCATTCATCCATTCGCATATCGCGGCCATGCCGGACGTGCATACGGGCATAGGCGCCACCGTGGGATCCGTGATTCCCACACAGGGCGCCATCATTCCCGCCGCCGTCGGCGTGGACATAGGCTGCGGCATGAATGCCCTGCGCCTGTCACTGCAGGCGGCCCAGCTGCCGGACAACCCGAAACTGCTGCGCAACGCCATCGAAAAAGCGGTGCCGGTGGGCTTCGGCCAGCACAAGTACGAGGCCGTGAAGGCATCGACATTGCGCGAGCTGGACCTGCGCATTGACCGCATCGTGGCGCGCCATCCCGGCCTGCTGAAGATGCTGCGCCAGTTCCGCGCGACCTGGGCCAAGCAGCTGGGCACGCTGGGCGGCGGCAACCATTTCATCGAGGTCTGCCTGGATGAAAGCGACGCGGTCTGGATCATGCTGCACTCGGGCAGTCGTGGCGTGGGCAACTGCATAGGCCGCTATTTCATCGACCTGGCGAAGAAGGACATGTCGCGCCAGTTCGGCTACCTGCCGGACAAGGACCTGTCCTATTTCGTCGAGGGCAGTGCGCATTTCGATGACTACGTGGAGGCCGTGGGCTGGGCCCAGGACTACGCCCTGGCCAATCGTCGCGAAATGATGCGGCTGGTGGTGGAGGCCCTGCGCCCGGTGCTGCCGCCTTTCGAGCTGACGCGCGAGGCCATCAACTGCCACCACAACTACGTGGCACGCGAACGGCATTTCGGGGCCGATGTCTACATCACCCGCAAAGGCGCGATCAGCGCCCAAGAGGGCCAGCTGGGCATCATCCCCGGCAGCATGGGCACGCGCTCCTACATCGTGCGCGGCAAGGGCAATACGGAATCGTTCTGCTCCTGCTCGCATGGTGCCGGTCGGCGCATGAGCCGCATGGAAGCCAAGCGCCGTTATTCCACCCAGGACATGGTGGAGCAGACGCAGGGCATAGAGTGCCGCAAGGACAGCGGCGTGGTGGATGAAATACCCGCCGCCTACAAGGACATAGACACGGTGATGGAAAACCAGAGCGATCTCGTCGAGGTCGTGCACACGCTGCGGCAGATAGTCTGCATCAAGGGCTGACTGCAGCGGCACAGCAGGCGGTCCCGGTTCGCCGGGGCTTGCCTGCAACACTTTCATGAAGAACAGCTTCAAGGAGGCTGACGATGCGCAAGAACACGGACCCGGAAATGCATTTTCGATTGCGACCATCATTGAGACGGATTTTACACCATGGACAAGAACACCCTGGACGAGGTCATCGCCTGCCTGCCTGAGGGGCGGACCTTCTACCATTACCACCGTGACCGCTATGTGCTGCTGTTGCTGGAACAGCTGCAGCGCGAACACGGCTACACCGATATACGCAGCCTGCGCCAGACCGCCCATGCCGGCCTGCTGCAGAAAAACTTCGTGCGCGAATGGCTGGCCACGCAGGGCCGGGCCGATGTGCCGCTGGACACCCTGCTGCAGCACTGGCCGCAGGCCCTGCCGCATTACACCTACCTGCTCTCGCTGGGCCGCTGGGGCCAGGACAAGTACAACACCTGGCGCCAGACCTCGCGTCCGGGCTGGAACCTGGTGCTGCACCTCAACCTGCCCATGCAGCACCAGCGCATGATGCAGGCAGCCTGCGACATGGATGTCATGGAGTTGCAGTGGCGTGGCCACCCCCGCACGGACGACCGCCTGACACTGGCCTGGTCACGCATAGACCTGGACTGGGACAGCAACGAAGCCCTGATCGAGGAAGTGCAGAGCGACTGGGTGCGTCATGTTCGTGGCCTGCAGCATCGCGCCCGCTTTGCACAGGAGCGGGGCCGGCAGACGGTGTACTGGCGCCGTGGCGAGATGGAAGTCAGCCGCCTGCAGCGTTATGCCGGATTCCTGCTGGCCCAGGAAAAGATCTGGCATGAAGCCATGCTCAGCGCCACGCTGTGGTTCCTGTGGCATGAGCTGGGCATACGCCGGGTTTACTACCACAGCTGGCAGACGGGAAACGCCGTCAAGCACCTGACGCCGGACTGCGCTCCGCCCCGCTCACTGTACAGCGAGCTGCCGGAACGTTTCGGCTTCTCGCGCTGCGCGCAGGGACCAGACTTCCTGGAAGGCAACCGCCATGTGCAAAAAGTCCGGCGCCGGCAGCAGGACTGGAGCTGGTATCACTGGGCGGCCTGATGCCCTCTGCAAAAAGCGCCCGCAAAAAGAAAAAGCCCGGCGATTGCCAGGCTTTTTTCATGTCTGGAAAAATCAGGACTGCTTGGGATACAGCTTTTCGTCGAACTCGCTCATCCTGGGGAAACGCAGGGGCTCCAGCTCGGGCAGGCGCGCGAGATGGTTGCGGTAATCCTGCATGATCTGTTCGCGCGCTTCCGGCTTGAGATAGGGGATGTGGTAGGCGGCGAAGAAAGGCAGCACTTCCAGGCCGACATAGGCCAGGGTGCCGCGCAGCACCGGCCGCAGCATCACATCGAGTTCGCCGTGAATGGCGCCGGGGCCGAACATGTGTTCGCGTCCGCCCAGGGTGAAGGCCAGCATGGCTTTCTTGCCCTTGAGGCCGCCGTTGTCATAGAAGCGCAGGCCGCCGTAGCAGACACCGGAAATCAGCACGCGGTCTATCCAGCCCTTGAGGATGGCGGGCACGGAGAACCAGTACAGCGGGAAGCTGAAAATGATGAGGTCGGCCTTCTTCACTTTCTCGACTTCCGCAGCGATGTCCGCGGCAATCGTGCCGGCCTCATAAGAGTGGCGCTGCTCCAGGGCATACACCAGGTAGTCGGCGTTCTTGCGGCTGCCGAAGTCCTCGGCCGAGGTCACCGGGTTCCAGTTCATGGCATAGAGGTCGGAGACTTCGACGCTGTGGCCGGCGGCCGTGAGATCGGCCACGGCGGTCTTCATCATGGAGGTCGTGAAGGACTGCGGTTCGGGATGGGCGTGGACGATCAGGACATGCATGGCTTACCTCGGCATCACGGCAAAACGGGAAGAACAGGACAGGGGCCGGACTCTAGCAAGCAGCGGCAGGCATTGCACGGCCTCAAATGCCGGCCCTCTGGCCCTGCGCCACATTCTTTGCGGCGGGGAAGAGTGATAGAAAGAACGCTTTCCATCGCCCGGCCGGAGAGCCCGACCATGACCACTACCACGACCAGCTACAGCACTCTCGACTACCGCGTAGCCGACCACATCCTCACGCTGACGCTGAACCGGCCCGAGCAGCTCAATGCCTTTACCGTGACCATGGCCGACGAACTGGTGCATGCCTTCAAGCGCGCCAGCGACGATGACGCAGTGCGCGCCATCGTGGTCACCGGCGCCGGCCGCGCCTTTTGCGCCGGCATGGATCTCTCGGTGCCGGGCAATGTCTTCGGCCTCGACGAGAGTCAGCGCCCCACGGTGGCGGACATGAACACCCGCCTGGACGATCCCGCCATCCACCAGGGCGTGCGCGACACCGGCGGCCGCGTCACCCTGGCCATCTACGACTGCAAAAAGCCTGTCATCGGCGCCATCAATGGCGCGGCCGTGGGCATAGGCGCCACCATGACCCTGGCCATGGACATACGCCTGGCTTCGGAAAAAGCCCGCATCGGTTTTGTCTTCGGCAAGATAGGCGTGGCGCCCGAAGCCTGCTCCAGCTGGTTCCTGCCGCGCATTGTCGGCATACAGCAGGCGCTGGAGTGGGTGTATTCCGCAGAGATCATGGATGCGCAGGAGGCCCTGCGTGGCGGCCTGGTGAAAGCCGTGTATGCCCCGGATGAATTGCTGAACGAAGCCTACAAGCTGGCGCATAAATTCGTGGACAACCGCTCGCCGGTGTCCACTGCACTGATACGCCAGATGCTCTACCGCAATGCTGCGCAGCCGCATCCGCTGGAGGCGCATCGCATCGATTCGCTCGGCGTGTTCTACACCAGCGTGAAGGACGGGAAGGAGGGCGTGCATGCGTTCCTGGAGAAACGTCCGCCGAATTTCAAGGCGCGCGTCTCGACCGACCTGCCGTCGTT
>DASUXS010000196.1:0-5811 GCA_036377855.1 Moraxellaceae bacterium | reverse complement strand
CAGCCGGAGCAGCTGTCGTGGCCGGCGCAGCCTCCGCGGATTCTGCGCTTGTCGTCGTTGTCGCTGCCGGCGTTTCTTCAGCGATCAGGATGCGGCTCAGGTTCAGGGTCTTGTCCTGGCCGATGATGACGCGGATGAAGGGCTGGTCCGCCACCACTTCACGGATATTCAGGCGGCCCGGCGCCAGCTGCCAGCTGATGCCGTTGATGGCGAGTTTGTTCCAGGCCAGGAAGCGCTGGTCCTGGTCCAGGTCGTTGGCGGCGAATTTCTGCATGGCGACACGGCCGTTGAAATCCGCTTTCTGGGTTTTGCCCTGGGAGAAATTGAATTTGCCGGCCACATCCAGGGAACCGCTTTCCAGCGCGAAGCGCGCCTTGTCAGCGAAATACGGAGCAAAGGGCGGCAGCCTCAGGCCCTGCAAGTCGATATCCGTGCTGGCTGCCAGCGGCTGTTCATTGAAATTGCCTTTGAAACTGAAATGGCCGCCGGTGCCGACATCCATGCTGCCTTCCAGCGCATGCGGTGCGCTGCCATCCAGCTTGGGGAAGATGCGCACATTGATGTTTTCCAGCGAGGTTTCCACCGAGCCCGGCGGCACATGGTCGGTGATGCCGACACGGAAGCCCAGGAGGTCCAGCTCGCCCAGGGAAGCCTGCCAGGGCTGCGGTTTTGCGGCTGCCGCTTTTTTCCTGTCGGCGGGAACCGGCGCGGCCGGTGGGGCATTGGCCGGCAGCGGATTGTCGGCGAGACGTTTGCTGAGATGATCCAGTCGTGTCTGCCAGTTCAGTGTGCCGTTCTTTTCACGACGCACCGCGAGATCACCCTTTTCCAGGATGACTTTGCCCACATGCGCCTTCTGCGTTTCCAGGCCCACCTCCAGTTTCTGCAGTGTCAGGCCGGGCAGGGTGATGAGGGCGGTTTCCGCGCCGCCATCCGCCAGCACCGTGTCCTTGAGCGACAGGCTGGCCAGGCTGAAGGCTTGCGGTGAGGGCAGGTAGCGGCCGGACTGCAGCTGCAGCTGGCCGAAGTGCGTGAGGTCGGCTTCGGAAGCACGATCACTGATATGGAAATCCTTGAGCGTCAGCGTCTCGAAGCCGGCCTGCTGCTCCGGCCAGCGCAGGCTGACACCGTCCAGGTCCAGCTGGCCCAGCGCGATCGACAGCGGCGCCTTGCTGCGCTGATGCAGCAGCAGCTCATCCACCACCACACGTCCTTTTTCCAGTGTGAACACCACGCCGTTGTCCGCCACCAGATTGTAGTGGCCGCTGATGCTGATCTCGCCCTTGTCCACGATGACAGGCAGCTCGTCCTGCAGATAGCGCCAGGGCGTGGTGGCCTTGAGGCCGGCGATTTTCAGTTCGCCGCTGGAGCGCACCGGCTTCATGGCCACGATGCCATGCCAGTCCAGGGTTTCGCCTTCGCCGGTTTCGGCATGCAGCGAGTAGCCGCCGTCCTTGTCCGGATTCGAGCTGAGGTCGGCCAGGCTGAGATTGAGCGGGGAAAAATAGGTGGCGAAAGCGGTGGGACGCGTGTCGTCACGGAAATCGATACGCCCGCGGTGTATGCCCAGCGTGCCTATGCGCCAGCGACCTTCGCTCTGGTCATCTTCGGGATCCTCCGGCGGCACCAGCTGCATCAGGTTGATATTGCCGTCCTTGTAGATGCGGGCGTTGATGTAAGGATCCAGCAGGTCCAGCTCATCCAGGCTGGCGCCGCGTATCCAGATCGACGACCAGAGCTGGGCATTCACATAGATGCTGCGTGCCGCCACCAGCACCTCGCCGGAGGCGCCCGGCTCCTTGAGCTTGAGGCCATCGATACGTACAGCAAGAAGCCAGGGATTGAACTCCAGCTTGGCCAGCGACAGCTCCAGATGCAGCTTTTCCTGCACGAACTTCTGCGCCTGGCTGGTGATGACCCCAGGCAGGGCCAGCAGGCCGAGGATGGAATAGACGGCAAAGATAGCCAGGAAGACCAGGCCGTAACGACGACGGCGTGGCGTGAGCTGTTCCGTGATCCGGTCCTTGAGATCCGCAGGCAGCATGGAGACTCCTTAAAGCAGGGCAAAAGCGGCAAGCAGGCCGAAAGGCGCGAGTTTAGCACGCAGGTCAGGGAGAAATTATGGAAGTGCCCGACAGAGAGGATAGCCAGAGATAGCGATCCCGACCGTAGGCTAATGATGATTGGGACAATGGTGCCCGGGACCGGGGTCGAACCGGTACGGCGGTTACCCGCCGAGGGATTTTAAGTCCCTTGTGTCTACCAATTTCACCACCCGGGCTGAGTGGTTCAGGCTGAAACCGCGCGCGGCGGCCCATCAGAAAAGGTCAGCGTCGAAAACGTCATAACCTTTAGGGAGGAAAGTCCGGACACGCGCCGGACTTTCCGTGTTTGGTGCGCGCTACGCGCGACACCAAACGTCATAGGGTGGAGGCTGGGACCGGAATCGAACCGGTGTACGCGGAGTTGCAGTCCGCTGCATAACCATTTTGCTACCCAGCCGCTTTGCTGCCTGGCTAATGCGTACAGCGAAAGGACGCGCATCATATCGGCGGGGCCGGGGACCGTCAACACATGAAGGGGCACGTGCAGGGTATTGAACGGCCAAGAAAAAAGCGGCCCGGAGGCCGCTTTTGACAGGTGCTTGCCAGGGTCCCGGGAGGCCCCTCGGCTCAGCGTGCTTCGTCGATGCGCAGGACCTTGAGGCTGGCGTCGACCTTGCTGCTTTCCATATAGGAAATGGCACCCGGCGTCTCCGACACTATGCCTTTCACATCGGCCATGCGCACTTCACGCGGCGGCTGGGCCTTGCCGGTGAAGATCATGCGGGCCCAGTACTTTTCCACCTGTTCCGGCGTCTTCTTCAGCACGTCGCGGTAGAACTGGTCGCGGCTGCCACCGCTGACATCCAGGGGAATGGCAGGCTTGCCGTCCGGGTAGACACCGGTCTGGCCCAGGAAGATGCGGTTGAGCTGGCTCAGGGGCAGGCTGCTCAGCGGGCTGCTGGCGCTGGTGACCACCACCAGTTCCGCCTGGGCGGCCGCCGACACCAGCAGCAATGCACTAACGAGGAGAGTCCGTATCGTCGTCATGGCGGGGTCCTCAGAAGGCAGCATTCAGGCTGACGGTGAAGACGCCGAAGGCATCAGGCGGGGTGGGGCCGTTGCTCAGGAAGCCCGTGGTGTCATGGAAATCATGCACATAGTCGTACTGGCCTTTGACACTGACATTGCTGCGCAGGGCATAGCGGGCGCCCACGGCATAGGTGGTCTGTTCCTGGTAGTTGGTGGACAGGCTGCAGAAGCCGGCCACGGCACCGTTGGTGCACTCATCGCCGTTGAAGGTGTTGATCTTGGACCAGAGCACATAGGGCAGCCATTTGCCGTAGTAGTGGCCCACGCTGGCATAGCCAGCATTCCAGTCATTCAGCCAGCCGTGGATTTTGAGCTGGCTCATTTCCGCCGCGGCGAACCAGACGCCATCGTCATAGACCGCGCCGAGGTTGGAGAACAGGGTCTGCTCTTCCTTCACGTCCAGGGGGCAGGGATTGAGGTTGCCGGGCACGGTGACTCCCGGCACGCTCGTGGGAACCTGCAAGCTGCATTCGACCGGGAAGGTCAGCTCGGAATCGATGACGCCGGCGCGTATGGTCAGGTTTTCATTGCTGAGGCTGAAATTCAGGCCGCGGGCATTCTCGGTGCGGAAACGGTCGGCATTGGAGCCGCCCATGAGCAGCTGGGCGTTCAGGTTCCAGTCGCCCAGGGCATGGCGATAGAGCAGGTCGGCACCGTCGAAGTTGGTCACCGGCACGCCGAAATAGGGCTCGGCGGGCAGGCGTACCCAGGGGTAGGACTGGCCGACGTGGATGGTTTCGGAATACATGAAGGTGGGCAGGGCGAAGCGGCCGCCGCGTACCCGCCAGTTGTCATCGATCTGGTAGCCGATATAGGCCCACTCGGCTTCCGCCTTGTAGTTGTTGCGGCCCTGGGCCACCAGTTGGGTGACGACATTGATCTGGTCGTTGACCTGGTAATCGAACTGCAGGCCTATCAGCGACTCCAGGCCAAAACTGGGGTCTTCGGTGAGGCCGGGGTGGCCGTTGATGTCCTGCAGGTATTCGCCGCCCTGGTCGTCGGTCAGCATGGAGGCGGAGGCGGTGGCGAAGCCGTTGAACTTGAGGTTGGGGGTGATGTTTTCAGCCAGCGCAGCCGGGCTGAGCCCGGCCAGCATGGTCGCCAGGCCGAGGCGGGACAGAACCTTCATTGCGATTCCCTGTGGTGGAAGTCTGTGGTCACGTCCTGCGAGGGGCGGGGAAGAAAAACTCCCCCAATGGCGGTCCTGCCGGCGCGCAGTATAAGCAGGCTGTTTCCTGACTGACCAGCCACCCCCGGATAGGCGGCAAACTGAGCGGCGGTGCGGGCTTGAGGGCTCCCGGCTTTCCGGGTAGTTTGGGCCGCATCGCTTGAGTGAATTGATCAAAAAACAAGCGCAAGCCATTGTAAGAAAAAGACATCATTACCGAGGCAGTGTCCCGGTCATCCCTCTTGATGACGGTGCTGCCCCGCAGGGGTTTTCTGCATGTCCTGGTTCAACAACCTGTCCATACGCGTAAAGGTGCTGAGCATTGCGCTCATCGCCCTGCTGGGCTTCCTGCTCTACCTGGGCGCCGGCTTCTATGCCAGCCGCAACGTGGCCCTGCATCTCGAGGACATCCAGAAGAGCGACGTGCCGGCCCTGCAGCGCGTCAATGCCATCACCGTAGCCCTGGTCAATCTGCGCGAAAGCTATGCCGCCGCCATCACCGACCGTGACGAGCTCATCCTTTCCGAAGCCCGCGAATCCGCCGTCGGCATCGAACAGAAGCTGGCGCAGCCGCTGAGCAATTCCGCGCAGGCCGTGGTCGAGCAGGAAAAGCTGCTGGTCAGCTTCCGCGCCTACAACCGCCAGGCCGACACCCTGGCCCAGCAGATGGTCAGCGCCACCCTGAGCCCCGAGCAGGCCAAGGAAGGGTTGCAGGAGCTGTCGCAGCAGCAGCGCGCCTTTGACACGCAGATGGATGTCACCAAGCAGGCCGTCTACGACAGCTTCGCCAGGAAGATCGTGCAGGTGAAGCAGAGCAATGACGAGCTCTGGCGCCTGGGCCTGGTCATGGGCACGCTGGTGGCCATCGTGGTGCTGGCGCTCAGCCTGCTCATCACCAACCGCATGATCATCGGGCCGCTCACGCATGCCGTGGATGCCGCCAACAAGATTGCCGAAGGCGACTGGGCCATTTCCATCGTCAACACCTCGCGTGACGAACTCGGCCGCATGCTGCAGTCCATACAGAAGATGCGCGACCGCCTCAAGGCGCGCTTCGACGAAGACCGCCGCGCCGAACGCATCAAGACCACCGTGGCCGAACTGGGCAACCGCATGCGCGGCGACATGACCATGGAGCAGCTCTCGGAAAACATCCTGAACTACCTGGTGCCGTCGCTGAACGGACAGGTGGGCCTGCTCTACATGCCGCAGGGCGACGAGCTGACCCTGACCGGCAGCTACGCCTTCACCTTCCGCAAGAACCTTTCCAACAAGATCAAGCTGGGCGAGGGCCTGGTCGGCCAGGCCGCGCTGGAAAAGAAACAGATCGTGCTGGCACGCGTGCCGGACGACTACATCGTGGTGAGCTCCGGCCTGGGCGAGACCGCGCCGCGCCATATCGTGGTGACTCCCATCCTGCACGAAGGCGAACTGCGCGCCCTGCTGGAAATCGGCAGCCTGGGCGAGTTCGGCGCCGAGGAGCTGGAGATCCTGCAGCTTGGCGTCGAG
>DASUXS010000195.1:0-5772 GCA_036377855.1 Moraxellaceae bacterium | reverse complement strand
CCAGCGGGGCCGGCATGTCCAGGCGCAGGCCGTTGAGCGAGGAGTTCAGCTGCAAGCGCACGGGCGCGTTGGCAGGAATGCTGAGCTGGGCCTCGTAGGCAGTGCCGCCACTGACCAGCTGCAGCAGGTTGGAACCCAGCCAGCGTCGCAACGCCGGCACCTCGACCCGGCCCTGCAGGCTGACATTCACCGCCTGCAGGTCGCCGCGTCGCACCTGGCTGCTGATCTGTGCCTGCACCTGCGATTCCAGCAACAGGGCGCTTAGCGCCGGCGCTGTCAGGCCGGTGCGGGAGCTGTAGCGGATTTCGCCACCCAGGTTGCTGGCCAGCAGCCCGGCCGAGTGCAGCTCAAGACGGTTGTCACGCAGCAGGGCCTGCACATCGACATCGGGCACCATGCTGCCGGTCAGGGGCAGGCGCAGGCCGAAGTGACCGTTCACCGGGCCGGAAAGGGCCATCAGCGCGGGCAGGTCGCCGGTGTGCTGCTTCAGGGGACTGTCGCGGAACAGAGCCATGAGGTCGCTGCCCTGGCTGCTGAGGTCGGCGCTCACGGCCAGCACAGGATGCTGCAGGTCTTCGATCACGGCGCTCAGCGCCCGCCCCTGCGTGGCCTCCAGCAGGCGCCCCTGCTCGCCCCGCACACTGAGGCGGCGGCCATCGATTTCCACCTCGGCATTCACGTCACGCAGCTCGGGCCAGCCTTCGTGGTAATGCAGGCGCCCTCCCTGCAGGGCAAAACGCATCTGCATGCGGTGTGGCGGCAAGTCGGCACGATCATGCACCGGCCCGTCGTAGAGGAAGTGTCCCTGGCTGACCGTGCCGCCAGTGATGGCCTGGCGCAGCCAGGCCAGGGTGTCGTCACCGGCGGCCGGCCAGGGCACATAGCGCCAGGCGCTGGCCGCCCGCGCCTGTTCGATGCTGGCCAGCAAGGACAGCCTTGCCGCCGGGGCATCGCCCGCCGGCACAAAGAGGCGGAAGCTGGCGCCACCGCGGGCATCGGCATTGGCCAGTTGCAGCTGGTCCGACTCCAGGCGCCAGCCGCTGTCATCCTGGCGCCAGCGGAAACGGCCATCCAGGCGCTGCACCGGCACCGGCTCGCGGAACACCTGGCGCAGGTCCAGCTCGCTGCCCCTGAGCGCGAGGCCCAGCCAGGCCTGGTCCGGGGTCCAGCGCAGCCAGCCCGCCAGGCCACGGGCACCCGGCCAGGTCGCGGTGGCCTGCGTGCCCAGGCTACGGATATCCGCCTCCAGCAGGCGCGGTTGCCAATGGGCCGCGCCGGCAGCCGTCACGGCCTGCTCCAGCTCCAGGCGCAGGGCATTGAGCCGGCCCTGGGGCCGGGCCTCGCGCACCCAGGCCTGCACCGGGTCCGGAACCGGCAGGTAACGCAGCAGATGGGTGACACCGGCTATATCCACATGCGCCGCCGCCACCGTCAGTTGCTGCTCGCCGCCGCGCAAGGCCAGTACCGGCACCGGCCAGGCCTGGTCGTTGACACGGCCCTGCAGCTGGCTGCCGGCCAGCTCCCAGCCCTGGCCAGGGGCAGCCTGCCAGCGCAGCAGGCCGCGCATGTCACGCAGCTCATGGCGGCCGTAACGCCCCTCCACCAGCACGTCGCGCCAATCCAGGCGGGTCTGCAGGGACTGCAATTCACCCTGCTGGAAACGTATCCAGTAATCACCGCCGCCGGTGACGGAGAGCAGGCGCAGGCTGGCCACATCCGCCTGCGGCAGCCAGTTGTCCAGGCGCAGCACCGGCAGGTGCAGCCAGACCGCGAGCTGGCCCTTCTGCCAGTCCAGGGGATCGCCGTTGATCTCGAGATTGAGCTGTACCGGCTCGCGGCTGCCGGGCAGCAGGAAACGGCCGGCCAGGCGATGCCTGTCCTCTTCATTGCGGTTGACCAGCTCGATGCCGGACAGCTCCAGCCCCGGGAATTTCTGCAGCGACAGGCCGACCCGGCTTTCCGTCAGCGCCAGCGCCGGCTGGCGCAGCGCAAAACGCATGGCCTGCTCCGCGGCGCCGGCGTCATGGCGCGCCACGCTGGCCAGTTCACGCAGTTGCATGCGGCCGTCGGGCAGCTGGTCGAGATGGATGTCCAGGCCGCGCAGGCTGACTTCAAGACGCGGTTCGAGATGGCGCAGGCTCTGCCAGAAAGCCGGGTGCAGGGAGACCTGGGGAATGGTGAGCAGGGCTTTCGCCGGATCCGCCGGATCGCGCAGGCGCAGGCCCAGCAGATGGAAATTCAGGCCCAGGCCGCCCCAGTCCGCGGTCAGGCCGTCCAGCGTCACCGGCAGGCCGATGCGGGTGGAAAGCTCGGCCTCGACCCGGCCACGGTAATCCCCCACTGCCGGCAGCAGCTGGCGTCCCACGCCCACCAGCACGGCCACCAGCACCAGCAGCACCAGCGCAAGTGTCAGCAGCTGGTGCCAGCACCAGAGCGCACGCAGTCGGAAGGTTTGCCAGCTCATAGGGAAATAGGGAGGAATCCGGAAAAGAAAGGATAGTGGGCAGCGGACGGACAGCCTGTCGCGTGTTTGTTGTTCCTGAGCGGGGGATTCTTAAGCAGCCGGCCGCAAAAGCCAACGGCTGGCGCTGCCGGCCGCCGGCTTTTTCGCCAGCCCCGGCCGGGACTCACAGCAGCACGATGTCGTACTGCTCCTGCGGGTACAGCGCTTCGACCGAGAACTTGATGGGCTTGCCGATGAAGAGCTCAAGGTCGGCCACCGCCGCCGATTCCTCGCCCAGCAGGCGGTCGATGATCTTCTGGTTGGCGACGACGCGATAGCCGTTGGCGGCATCGTAGGCACGCGCCTCGCGCAGGATTTCGCGAAAGACTTCGTAGCACACGGTTTCCGCCGTCTTCACCGTGCCGCGGCCCTGGCATTCCGGGCAGGTTTCGCAGAGCAGGTGCTCCAGCGATTCGCGCGTGCGTTTGCGCGTCATCTCCACCAGACCCAGCTCCGAGACCTGGGTGATCTTGGTCTTGGCGTGGTCGCGCACCAGCATCTTTTCCAGGGCGCGCAGCACCTGCTGCTTGTGCTCCGCCTCTTCCATGTCGATGAAGTCGATGATGATGATGCCGCCCAGGTTGCGCAGGCGCAGCTGGCGCGCAATGGCATGCGTGGCTTCGAGATTGGTCTTGAAAACCGTGTCTTCCAGGGTGCGCGTGCCGACGAAGGAGCCGGTGTTCACGTCCACCGTGGTCATGGCCTCGGTCTGGTCGATGATGAGGTAGCCGCCGGACTTGAGCAGCACCTTGCGCTGCAGCGCCTTCTGCAGGTCGTCCTCGATGTTGTAAAGCTCGAACAGCGGGCGCTCGCCGGGATAATGGTCTATCTGCTTGGCGGCGCCCGGCACGAATTCGCGCACGAAGTCCGCGGCACGCGCATAGCTTTCACGCGAATCGATCAGCACTTTCTGTTCGCCCACCGTCACCAGGTCGCGTATGGTGCGCAGGAACAGCGGCAGCTCTTCATAGATCAGCGAGGGCGTGGCCGCGCTCTGGCAGCGGTCCTGTATCCAGCGCCAGAGCTTGACCAGGAACTGCATGTCGGAACGCAGCTCATGTTCGCTCACGCCTTCCGCCACGGTGCGCACGATGAAACCGCCGGCCGAGGTCTCCGGGCTTTCCTCCTGCAGCTGGCGTATCAGGCTCTTCAGGCGTTCGCGTTCGGTTTCATCCTCTATGCGCTGCGACACGCCGATATGCTCGCCCTTGGGCATGTAGACGAGATAGCGCGAGGGAATGGAAAGATCGGTGCTGAGGCGAGCGCCCTTGCTGCCCATCATGTCCTTCATCACCTGCACGATGACGGCCTGGCCTTCGTGCAAGAGTTCGGAAATCACCGGATTGCGTTCGCGCTCGCCTTCCACCTTCGGCCAGACGATGTCGTTGGCGTGTATGAAGGCGGTACGTGAATGCCCGATCTCGACAAAGGCGGCCTGCATGCCGGGCAGCACACGCACCACGCGGCCCTTGTAGATATTGCCCACCATGCCGCGCTTGGCCGTGCGCTCGACATAGAGCTCCTGCACGATGCCGTTTTCCACCAGCGCCACACGGCATTCCATGGGCGTGACATTGATGAGGATTTCTTCAGACATGCGGGGTCGTCCAGATCGAAATGCCGAAAGCGGCGAGCAGGGCGGCGGTTTCCGCCAGCGGCAGGCCCACCACATTACTGTAGCTGCCTTCGATGCCGGTCACGAACACGGCACCGCGGCCTTGGATGGCATAGCCGCCGGCCTTGTCGGCGGGTTCGCCGCTGGCCCAGTAGGCCGCCATCTCCTCGGCTCCAATGTCGCGGAAGCGCACCTGCGTGGCCACCACCTCGGCACGCAACTCGTCAGCGCTTGCGACCGCCACGCCGGTAAGCACGCGGTGTTCGCCGCCGGACAAACGCGTCCACATGGCGATGGCCTCGGTTTCGGTGGCGGGCTTGCCCAGTTCGGCATCGCCCAGGGCGACGGTGGTATCAGCGGCAATCACCACGCTGCCCGGCGGGCATAGCGTAAGGCCGGCCTGGGCCTTGGCTTCAGCCAGGCGCTGCACGTATTGCTCAGGGGATTCACCAGGCAGGCGGCTTTCATCGATATCGATGCGCAGCACGGAAAAGGCCAGGCCGAGCTGCTGCAGCAGCTCGCGGCGGCGGGGGGAAGTGGAGGCGAGGAAGAGAGGCGGCGTGGACACGGCCGGCCTAGAGCTGGGTGAAACGACGCAAAGAAACCATGACGGTCGGCCATACCAGCGCACTGGTCAACGCCGGCAGCCAGTACAGCAGCGAATCCGGGCCGGTGGCCAGAATGCCCAGCAGCACGCGCTGGATCAGCAGGCCGACCAGCACCAGCGCGAACACCAGGCCGCTGGTCTGCGCCAGGGAAAACACTTTCACCCAGCGATAGGACAGGCGCGTGAGATAGGCCAGCGTGGCCAGCACCAGCGAGCTCACGCCAAAGGGCATGGCAAACAGCACGTCCAGCAGCAGGCCCAGGAAAAATCCGGTCCATACGCCCACCAGCGTGGGCGCATTCAGCACCCAGAAGATCAGCACCATGGCCACGAACTGCGGACGCCAGTAGGCCAGGGCCTGCGGCAGTGGCAAGGCCGTCAGCAGCAGCGCGACAAAAAAGCTGACCGGCAGCGCGATGAATGGATTACGGCGTCTTGCCATGGCCGGCTCCCTGTTCATTGCGCAGCGAGCGCGTGAAAAGCAGCAGCACATGGCGGCTGCGGTCGAGTTCGGCGACGGGCTTGGCCTGGATGTCGGCGAATTCCGTGGTGCCGGTCTTGCCGACCTTGGTCACCACGCCCACCGGATAGCCCGCGGGGAAACGCAGGCCCAGGCCGGAGGACAGCAGCAGGTCGCCCACTTTCACGTCGGCGGATTCGGGCACGTATTGCACGGTGAGGCGGTCCAGGTCGCCGGTGCCGGCGAGGATGGCGCGCACGCCATTGCGCGCCACGCGCACGGGAATGGCGTGCTCGCGGTCGGCGATGAGCATGGCGCGGGAAGTTTCCGGACCCACTTCGATGATCTGGCCCATGACGCCGCGCGCATCCAGCACCGGCTGGCCTTCATACACGCCTTCGTCCTGGCCTTTGTTCACCAGCAGGATATGGCGGAAGGGATCGGGGTCGACACCGATGATCTCGGTGATGAGCACGCGGCCATCCACCACCAGGGTGGAATCGATGAGGCCGCGCAGGCGCGCATTTTCCGCGGCCAGCTCGGAGAATTTCTGCACACGGCCGGAGAGCACCAGCAGCTGGCTCTTG
>DASUXS010000194.1:0-4421 GCA_036377855.1 Moraxellaceae bacterium | reverse complement strand
CGCGACAATGCCATGGTGCCGCTGAACTCCATGGTGACCACGCGCTATGTGACCGGTGCCGACATCGTCACCCGCTTCAACAACTTCCCTGCGGCCAAGATCAACGGCGGACCGGCACCGGGCTACAGCTCGGGCCAGGCGCTGGCGGCCATGGAAGAAATTGCCGCGGAGGTGCTGCCTTCCGACTTCGGCCATGCCTGGAGCGGCCAGGCCTATGAAGAAAAGAAAGCCGGCTCCACGGCCGCGGTGGTCTTCATCTTCGGCATGATCATGGTCTTCCTCATCCTCGCTGCGCAGTACGAGAAGTGGACCCTGCCTTTCGGCGTGATCATGGCCGTGCCTTTCGCGATCTTCGGTGCGCTGGTGGCCATCCTCCTGCGCGGACTGGAAAACGATGTGTATTTCCAGATCGGCCTCACCGTGCTTATCGCGCTGGCGGCGAAGAACGCCATCCTGATTTTCGAATTCGCGGTGGAAATGCGCGAGAAGGAAGGCATGGCTCCGCTGGAGGCGGCTCTGCATGCGGCCAAGCTGCGCCTGCGCCCCATCATCATGACCTCGCTGGCCTTCACGCTGGGTTGCATTCCCCTGGCCATCGCCAGCGGTGCCTCCTCGGCCAGCCGTCACTCCCTGGGTACGGGTGTGATAGGCGGCATGCTGGGTGCCACCGCCATCGCGATCTTCTTCATACCCATGTTCTATTGGGGACTGGAATCGCTGTCGGAACGCGCCGCCAAAAAGAAAGCGGCAAAGGCGGAGGCCGCCGGCCACGCGGGACATGAATCCGACAACCATGAAAGCAGCAAGGAGGACGCATGATGCGCAAGACTCTGCTCGTCTCCTCCATCACCGCTGCCCTGCTGCTTTCCGGCTGCTCGCTGGCGCCGGTGTATGAACGCACGGACGGCAAGGCCCCCGGGCATTTCCGCCAGTTCGGCGACACCCAGGTGCAAGCGGCTGCCGACCAGCCCGCCGATGCGCAAATCAAAGACCGCTGGTGGAAAGACCTCGGTGACCCGGTGCTCAACGGCCTGGTCAGCGAAGCCCTGCAGAACAACCAGGACCTGCTGCGCGCCACCGCGCGCGTGGACCAGTTCGCCGGCACGCTGCAGACCACACGCAGTGCCTTCTTCCCGCAGATCGGCTACGCCGCCGGTGCCGGCCGCGCCAAGATCCCGCCACTGGGTCCCACCACCAACATCAATGCCGGCCTGACCGCCGACTGGGAAATCGATCTCTTCGGCCGCGTGCGCTCCGCCACCAACGCGGCGAAAGCCGAGTTGCTGTCCAGCGAAGAAAATCGCCAGGCCGTCATCCTGTCGCTGGTGACCTCGGTCACGGCGGGCTATGTGAACCTGCGCAGCCTGGACCAGCAGCTGCAGATCGCCATCGATACCGCGAAAACGCGCGAGGACGCCCTCAAGCTCTTCGACATGCGCCATAAAGGCGGCGTGGTGTCCGGTGTGGAATACGCGCAGCAGGAGTCGGAATACGAAGCCGCGCGCGCCGCCATTCCCGATGCCCGCCAGGCCATTGCCGTCGCGGAAAACAATCTCGCGGTGCTGCTCGGCCGCAGCAGTCCGGACATTCCGCGCGGCAAGCCCATAGACCAGCTGGTGCTGGCGGCACCGCCGCAGGGCCTGCCCTCCGACCTGCTGGAGCGTCGTCCCGACCTGCGCAGCGCGGAACAGGCACTGATTGCCGCCAACGCACGCATCGGTGAGGCGCGCTCGCAGTATTTCCCGCAGATCAGCCTCACCGGCCTCTTCGGCGGAGCCAGCTCGGATATCGACACGCTCTTCGACAGCCCGTCGCGTACCTGGCGCTATGCCGGCAGCATCACCGGGCCGATCTTCCGCTTCGGTGCCATCAAGGGCCAGGTGGAAGCCGCCAAGGCGCGCCAGCGAGAGTTGCTGGCGGTTTACCAGAGCACGATACAGAACGCCTTCGCCGACACCGACCGTTCGCTGTCGCAGGTGCAGACCACGCGCGAACGTCTGGAAGCCCAGAGCCGGCAGGAGGGCGCCCTCGCCCGCTACGCCAAGCTGGCCCGCCTGCGCTATGACGGCGGCTACACCAGCTATATCGACGTGCTGGACGCCGAACGCAGCCTGTTCACGGTACAGCTGGCCCGCGCGCAATCGCAGGCCGACACCGTGATCGCCGTCATCAATCTCTACAAGTCCCTGGGCGGCAGCTGGATAGAACATGCCGACCCGCAGCAGCCCAAAGAACAGGAGGCAGCCACCACACCCGCTACGCCGGCCGCCCCCGCTGCATCCCCATCCTCACCAATGACACCGTGAAAAGGAGCTCATCATGGCCAGTGCACAGGATTTTCTGCGCGAGAAATTCCCCGTCCTCATCATCGACCAGGACCTGAATGCCGATAATGCCGGGGGCCGCGCCATACGTGACATCATCGGCGTGCTCATCGACAACGACATCGAGGTGATGACGGCGGACGATTTCGAGGACGGTGCCGCCCGCATCATCGCCAATCCGCAGATAGGCGTGATCGTGGTCAACCACGCCACCGTGGCGCACCTGCCGGTGGCGCAGCTGGCGGAAGCCATACAGCGTTTCCGCAGCCGCTATCCGCGCGTGGGCATCTTCATGGATTCCTCGGTGAATGCGCTGGACGAGCTGCCGGTAGAGCTGATCTCCCAGCTCACCGGCTTCATCTACAAGCTGGAAGACACCGCCGACTTCATCGCCGGCCGTCTTGAAGAAGCGCTGGAGGCCTACCTGGCCAAGCTGCTGCCGCCCTTCTTCGAAGCCCTGGTCACGCATACGGAAAAGCACAAGTATTCCTGGCATACCCCGGGCCATTCCGGCGGCGTCGCCTTCCTGAAATCGCCGGTGGGCCGTGCCTTCTTCGATTTCTTCGGCGAAACCACTTTCCGTGCCGACCTGTCCATCTCCGTGCCGGAACTGGGCTCGTTGCTGGAGCACACCAGCGTGGTGGGTGAAGCCGAGCGCGAAGCGGCGGACAACTTCGGTTCCGACCGCACCTACTTCGTCACCAACGGCACCTCCACCGCCAACAAGATGGTCTGGCATGGTTCGGTATCGCGCGGCGACATCGTGGTGGCCGACCGCAACTGCCACAAATCCATCCTGCACTCCATGATCATGACGGGTGCGGTGCCGGTGTATTTCCGTCCCACGCGCAATCCCTACGGCATCATAGGTCCCATTCCGGAAGCCGAGTTCACGCCGGAAGCCATACAGAAAAAGATCGATGAATCGCCGCTGATCAAGAACAAGAAGCAGAAGCCGCGTCTTGCCGTGGTCACCAACTCCACCTACGACGGCCTCTGCTACAACGCGCCGGCCATACGCACGGCGCTGGCCAAGCAGGTGGAAGTGCTGCACTTCGACGAAGCCTGGTATGCCTATGCCCGTTTCAGCCCCTTCTATGAAGGCCGCTACGGCATGGCCGCCAGCGCCAAGCCCAAGCCGGGCGAGCCCGTCACCTTCACCACGCACTCCACGCACAAGCTGCTGGCGGCACTGTCGCAGGCCTCGATGATCCATGTGAAGAACAATGCCGAAGGCGACTTCTCGCATGCGCGCTTCAACGAGTCCTACATGATGCATACCTCGACTTCGCCGCAGTACAGCATCATCGCCTCCTGCGACGTGGCCAGCCGCATGATGGCCGGTGGTGCCGGCCGCGCGCTGATCGAAGACGCCATTGCCGAAGCCATGGCCTTCCGCCGCAAGATCGCCAAGACGCACCAGGAAATGAAGGGC
This sequence comes from Moraxellaceae bacterium, assembly GCA_036377855.1. Taxonomy (GTDB): domain Bacteria; phylum Pseudomonadota; class Gammaproteobacteria; order Pseudomonadales; family Moraxellaceae; genus UBA2031. The sequence goes on along the minus strand of DASUXS010000194.1, from coordinate 662 downwards.
CGCGGCGAATGGTTCTTCAACGCCTGGCAGCCGGAAAAGATCGCCGACAGCAAGAACGCGAAGGTCGCGCCGCTGGCCACCATCGACGTGGACGCCAAGGATTTCATGCTCAAGGCCGATGCCAAATGGCATGGCTTCAAGCATGTCACCAAGGACCACGCCATGCTGGATCCCATCAAGGTGACCATCCTCACGCCGGGCATAGACATCAACGGCAAGCTGCAGGCCGAAGGCATTCCCGCCGCGCTGGTCAGCCGCTATCTCTGGCGCCATGGCCTGGTGGTGGAAAAGACCGGCCTCTATTCCATCCTGGTGCTGTTCTCCATAGGCATCACCAAGGGCAAATGGGGTTCGCTGCTGGCCGAACTCTTCCGCTTCAAGGAACTCTTCGACCGCAATGCGCCGGTGGAGCAGGTTTTCCCCGACCTGGCCGAGCAGAATCCCGGCACCTATGCCGGCATAGGCATCAAGGACCTGGCCGCGAAAATGCACAAGTTCTACAAGGAGCACAACACACTCAAGCTCATGGAAGACATGTACACCGACCTGCCCACGCCGGTGATGCTGCCCTGCGATGCCTACGACAAGCTGGTGCGCAACGAAGTCGAGCTCGTGCCCATGGACAAGCTGGCCGGCCGCATCCCGGCCGTGATGCTGGTGCC
>DASUXS010000193.1:0-9140 GCA_036377855.1 Moraxellaceae bacterium | reverse complement strand
GAGGGGGTAAGAAAACGGAGTAGAGAAAATGTTCACAGGCATCATAGAAGCCGTAGGCAGCATACGCGCGATAGAGCCGCGCGGCGGCGACGTGCGCCTGCATATCGCCACCGGCAAGCTGGACCTGGCCGACGTGAAACTGGGCGACTCCATCGCCACCAACGGCGTCTGCCTGACGGCGGTGGCATTGCCGGGTGATGGTTTCATCGCCGATGTGTCCACGGAAACGCTGACGCGTTCTACGCTGAAGGGGCTGAAAGTCGGCGCACCGGTCAACCTGGAAAAGGCCATGCAGCCGCAGTCGCGTTTCGGCGGCCATATCGTCAGCGGCCATGTCGATGGCATTGGCGAGGTGGTCCGCCGTGAAGTGTCGGCGCGTGCCGTGCTTTTCACCATCAAGGCCCCGGCCGAGCTGGCGAAATACATTGCGGAAAAAGGTTCCATCACCACCGACGGCATCAGCCTGACGGTGAACGGCCTGCGCGGTGCGGAGTTCGATCTGACCATCGTGCCGCACACCGTGCAGGAAACGAATATCGGCAGCTGGCAGCCGGGTAGCACGATCAATCTTGAAGTGGATGTGATCGCGCGCTACCTGGAGCGCCTGCTGCTGGGTGAAAAAGCGGCGGACGCCAGCCAGCAGGGTGGCATCAGCCTGGCCTTCCTGGCTGAAAACGGATTCCTGAAATGAAAGAGGGTGGCATGATGCGATACCTGTTCTCTGTGTTGTTGCTGTTGTTGCCCCTGGCCGCCACGGCGGCGGATGGCTCCAGTGCCCAGCTCAAACTGGCCGAGCAATATTTCGATGTCTCGGGCATAGATCAGCTCTATGGCGACAAGGAGCAGCTTGGCAAGCTCATGGACAGCCAGCTCGATGCCGTGGCCCAGGCGGCGCAGCAGGATATGTCGGCGGAGGACTATGCGCGCTTCCAGACGATGCTGGCCAAGGTGCGGCCCGGCCTCAGTGTCGCGGTGGCGAAAATGCTGCAACAGATGCGGCCAGAGCTGGTTGCGGTCATTGCCGGCTCCTACAGCGAGCGCGAGCTCAAGGCGCTGGTGGCTTTCTACAAGTCACCGGAGGGCCGCAGCGTGGTCGCTAAAAATCCCCAAGTCATGTCTGCCATGGTGGAAGTGGCAGGAAAATATTCCGGGCTCATGATGCAGGAGCTGCAGGAAAACCTGGTCAAGGCGCTGCAGGACTCCGGCACCCCCAGCAAGAAAGGCTCCGCAGGAAAGTAAGATGGCACTGAACACGATTGAAGAGCTGATCGCCGACATCCGTCTCGGGCGCATGGTCATCCTGATGGATGATGAAGACCGCGAGAATGAAGGCGACCTGGTGATGGCGGGCTCGCACTGCCGCCCCGAAGACATCAATTTCATGATCACCTATGCCCGCGGCCTGGTCTGCCTGCCCATGACGCGCGAGCGTTGCGAGCAGCTCAAGCTGCCGCTCATGGTGCAACGCAACGGTTCCGGCTATGGCACCAAGTTCACGGTGTCCATCGAGGCCGCCACCGGCGTCTCCACCGGCATTTCCGCCGCCGACCGTGCCCGCACCGTGCAGGCCGCCGTAGCGCGTGAAGCCCGTGCCGAAGACATCGTGCAGCCGGGCCACATCTTTCCGCTGATGGCGGAGCCGGGTGGCGTGCTGCGCCGTGCCGGCCACACCGAGGCCGCCTGCGACCTGGCGCGCCTCGCGGGCCTGGAGCCTTCCGGTGTGATCTGCGAAATCATGAACGAGGACGGCTCCATGTCGCGCCGTCCCGACCTGGAAAAATTCGCCGCGCAGCACAACCTCAAGATCGGCACCATCGCCGACCTCATCCACTACCGCATGGTCAATGAGCAGACCGTGCAGCGTGTGGAAACACGCACGCTGCCCACCGAGTACGGTGATTTCCAGCTGCATGTCTACAAGGATGCGGCCGGCAGCGATGTGCATGTGGCCCTGACCAAGGGCAAGCTGGACGGCAAGGTGCTGCCCACCGTGCGCGTGCATGCGGTGAATCCGCTGCGCGACCTCATGCATGCCAAATACCAGGGCCGCCTGGGCTGGAACCTGCAGAAGAGCCTCAAGGAAATCGCCGGCAGCGAAGCCGGTGCCATCGTCATGCTGGGCCAGGATTACACCTCGGCCGACATGGTGGGGCATATCGCCGAGTTCTTCGGGGCGCGGGCGCGCAGCGAAGGCTCGGGCATGTACCGCAATATCGGTACCGGTTCGCAGATCCTGCGCGACCTCGGCGTGACGCGCATGCGCCTGCTGAGCTCGCCCATGAAGTTCAACGCGCTTTCCGGCTTCGGGCTGGAGATCGTGGAATACGTGACAACGGATTGATCAGGTCTTCTCCCTCTCCCCAGTCATGGGGAGAGGGCTGGGGTGAGGGGAGGGCTTGTGCTCCGATCCGGCCCCTCACCCCCACCCTCTCCCCGCCCGCGGGGAGAGGGAGTAACCCGAACAAGGTATAGAGAAAGGAAAAAAGAGATGAGCAAAATCAAAACCGTGGAAGGCGTCTTCACCCAGGCCGATGGCAAATACGCCATCGCTGTCGCCCGCTTCAACAGCTTTGTCGTGGAGTCGCTGCTGGATGGCGCCATCGACACCCTGAAGCGCCATGGCGTGAAGGAAGAGAACATCACCGTGGTGCGCGTGCCTGGCGCCTGGGAGCTGCCGCTGGTGGCCAAGAAGCTGGCGGAAAAGAAAAGCTATGACGCCATCATCGGCCTCGGTGCCGTCATCCGTGGCGGCACGCCGCATTTCGATTTCGTCTGCAACGAAGCCGCCAAGGGCCTGGGCGCGGTCGGCCTGGAATTCGGCATCCCGGTGATTTTCGGCGTGCTGACCACCGACTCCATCGAGCAGGCCATCGAGCGTTCCGGCACCAAGGCCGGCAACAAGGGCTCGGATGCTGCGCTCGGCGCCATTGAAATGGTTTCCGTACTGAAGGCCCTGGGCTGATTGTCTTTTCGTAGGAGCGGCTTCAGCCGCGAACTTCCGGGTTCCTGCCAGAAAGTTCGCGGCCAGGCGCCCCCGGCTGAAGCCACTCCTACGGAGAGCGGGTGAAAAATCGTGAGTAAAAGCGGAAACATGAACATCAAGCCTGCCGCGCGCCGCAAAGCGCGCCGCTTCGCCATGCAGGCGCTGTACGAGTGGTCTATCTCGGGCAATCCCGTGCACGAGATCGAGGCCCGCTACCGGGTCGAGAACGACATGCACAAGGTGGACCTGGAATATTTCCACGAGCTCATCCACGAGATCGTGAAAGACAGCGACGCCATAGACGACGCCTTCATGGCCCACCTGGACCGCAAATTCCATGAGCTGGACCATGTCGAACGCGCCATCCTGCGCATCGGCAGCTATGAGCTGCTGCGGCGCCTGGACGTGCCCTACAAGGTCGTCATCAACGAAGGTATCGAGCTGGCCAAGGATTTCGGGGCCACCGATTCCCACCGCTATGTGAACGGCATCCTCGACGAAGTGGCCAAGCAGCACCGTCGCATCGAGCGGCCCTCGGCCTGAAGGCTGCTGCCATGGCCCAGCGCGGTGAATTCGACCTGATCCGTGAGTTCTTCACGCGTTCCACCCGCGATGCGGCTGTACAGCTGGGCGTGGGTGACGATGCCGCGCTGCTCGCCGTCCCCGCCAGGCAGGAGCTGGTGGTCACCACCGATACGCTGGTGAATGGCCGTCATTTTCCGGAAGACGCCGCGCCTTATGACATAGGCTGGAAAGCCCTGGCCGTGAATCTTTCCGATCTCGCCGCCATGGGGGCGCAGGCGCGCTGGGTGACGCTGGCGCTGACCCTGCCCGACAGCGATGAAGAATTCCTGCGTGGATTTTCACAAGGTTTTTTTGCCCTGGCCGAGCGTGAAGGCGTGAGCCTCATCGGTGGCGACACCACGCGCGGCCCGCTGGCCATCACCGTGACTGCCATGGGCCTGGTGCCGGCCGGCGCGGCGCTGCGTCGCAGCGGCGCGCAGCCGGGTGATGACATCTATGTCAGCGGCAGTGTCGGTGATGCCGGCCTGGGCCTGCGCCTGGTGCTGCAGCAATGGGCTGACGACCTGCCGGTGGCGGATGCGGATTTCGTGCTGCAGCGCCTGCATCGTCCCGAGCCGCGCCTGGCATTGGGAGCGGCCTTGCGTGGCCTGGCTTCATCCTGTCTCGATGTGTCTGACGGCCTGGCCCAGGATCTCGGGCATGTGCTCTCGGCTTCTGCGGTGGGTGCCGAGCTGGACCTGGAATGCCTGCCGCTGAGCGCGGCGCTGGCCGCTGTCGATCCCGCCTTTGCCGATGTGCTGGCGCTGACCAGCGGTGATGATTACGAATTGCTGTTCACGGCAGCAGCAACGCAACGTGAAAGGATCGCGGCACTGCAGCCTGCCTGTCGCCGTATCGGCCGCATCACGGCGCAGCGCGGCCTGCGCCTGCGTCGCGACGGCATAGACCTCAACCTGCCGCTGGCCGGCTTCCAGCATTTCTGACCATGAACAAACCCGACCTGCGTGATCCCCTGCAATTGCTGGCCTTCGGTTTCGGCAGCGGCCTTGCGCCGCGTGCGCCGGGCACTTTCGGCTCGCTGGCGGCCCTGCTGCTGTTTCCGCTGCTGGCCCTGCTGACGCCGCTGGCCTATGTCGCGGTGGTGGTGCTTGCCGCCGTGGCGGGCGTGGCCATCTGTGGCCATGCCGCGCGCGCGCTGGGCGTGCATGACGACGGCCGTATTGTCTGGGATGAATTCGCCGGGCAGTGGATAGCCTTGCTGCCGCTGGTGCCGGTGCTGCACTGGGATGTGGCGGGCCTGCTGTGGCTGCTGGCGGGCTTTGGCCTGTTCCGTCTGTTTGATGTTGCCAAGCCCTGGCCGATTGGCTATCTGGACAGCAAGGTGCATGGCGGCCTGGGCATCATGCTGGATGATCTCGTGGCCGGTGTTTTTGCAGCATTGCTGCTGCTGCTCTTGCAAGGGGTGCTGATGTGATGAAGCGCGGAATTATCCTGGCGCTGCTGCTGGTGTTGCCGGTGGTGGCCGGCGCGGCCACGCCCTACAAGCCCAAGGACCCGACCGTGTCGGTGATAGGCCTGATGGGCAGTCGCGCCATCCTGCGCATCAATGGTGAGCAGGCCATGCTCGGTAAAGGCGAAAGCCGTGACGGTGTGACCCTCAAGGACATTGTGGCCGGCGAGGCCGTCTTGCAGGTGGGTAGCCGCGAAGTGCGCCTGGGCATGGGCATGGACACCGGCGGCATCAGCGAGCGTGCGGCCGGAGGCAGCCTGGAACTGGTCATGAACCGTCACGGCCAGTTTCTCACCAATGGCCAGATCAACGGCCGTGTCGTGGAGTTCCTGGTGGATACCGGGGCCAATACCGTGTCCATGACAGCCGAGGATGCACGCAGCCTGGGCATAGACTACAAAATGGATGGAGTGCGCTCATCCAGCGCAACGGCGGGTGGCGTGGTCACCTCCTGGATCGTCATGCTGCAGAGTGTGAAGGTGGGGCCCATCGTGGTGAAGAATGTGCAGGCCACCGTGCGCGAGGCGCCGCGCATCAGTCCCGTCCTGCTGGGCATGACCTTCCTCAGCCGGGTGCGCATGGAGCACGACCAGAACAAGCTGAAGATTTCCGAACGATGAACCTTTATATCTCCCCGTCGCGGCCCCATATGGGCATTGCTATCATCACCGCCCCCTGAAGCCGGAGCCTTCCGTGTCTGTCGTTTTTGTCGCCTCCTCGCTGCTGCCCACCCGCCACGGCACTTTCACCATACATGCCTTCGAGGACCCCGAGTCCGGCAAGGAGCATGTCGCCCTGGCCATGGGAGAAGTGGGTGACGGTGCCCCGGTGCTGATGCGCGTGCACTCCGAGTGCCTGACCGGCGACGGTTTCGGCAGCCTGCGCTGCGACTGCGGTCCGCAGCTGGAAGCGGCCATGCAGAAAGTGGCGGCAGCAGGGCGCGGTGTCATCCTCTACCTGCGCCAGGAAGGCCGAGGCATAGGCCTGCTCAACAAGATCCGCGCCTACCACCTGCAGGATGGCGGTGCCGACACCGTGGAAGCCAACGAGCAGCTGGGTTTTGCGCCCGACCTGCGCGAATACTCCATGTGCGAGGACATGCTGGCGCATCTGGGCGTGAAGTCGGTGCGCCTGATGACCAACAACCCGCGCAAGGTGGCCGCCCTCGAGGCGCATGGCATAGACGTGGTGGAGCGCGTGCCGCTGATGACGGGCCGCAATCCGCATAACGAACACTACCTGGATACCAAGCAGGGCAAGATGGGCCATATGCTGGATCGGGAGTGAGTCCGGTTTCGTCCAGCTGATCCAATCGGCGGTTCTAACCGTCCTGCACAAATCTCCGCCGAAGCGCGCTGTTCAGCGCGCCATGCACGCACTAGGGTGAATGCTGGGACCCGGGATGCGGAGCCGCACCATGTGCATGCGCAGCAGTGACAGCGAAGACAAACTCCACTTCCGCAGTGACCGGGTGACCTGCCTCAACGGTCTTTTCTATCTCAATACCCGCGAAGGCGAACTGGAAGGTCCTTACCGCACGCGCGAGCATGCCGAAGTCGCCGCGGCCCTCTATGTGCGTTACCACCTGGATCCCACGCGCGTGGAAAGCTCGCACCATGAACCGGATGAACATATCTATCGCTATGTCGAAGGCGAGCAGCTGGAGCGCCGGATGCAGGAAGACCGGCGCAAGCGCGGGCCGGGATCACGCTGAGATATCTGGAAAAGCAAAAAGCCCGGCATTGCCGGGCTTTTTCTTTTTGTCGTCATTCCCGCGAAGGCGGGAATCTCTTGGGCTCCAGCAGGGCTTTCTAAAGGCCCACTGTATGTCATGGAGATTCCCGCTTTCGCGGGAATGACGAATCGGAGGAGGTGGGTGGTTCAACCCAGGCGGCGGCGTATGGCCAGTTCTATCCCGGCGGCATCAAGTCCGCATTCGGCCAGCATTTCCGCCGGGCTGGCGTGTTCGATGAAGGCATCGGGGATGCCCAGGTTGAGCACGCTGTCATGCAGGTTTTCGCGGGCCAGGAATTCATTCACGGCGGAACCGGCGCCGCCCATGACGGCATGTTCTTCCACCGTCACCAGCAGTTCGTGCGTGGTGGCCAGTTCGCGGATCAGATCTTCATCCAGCGGTTTCACGAAACGCATGTCGGCGACGCTGGCGTTCAGTGCCTCGGCGGCTTTCATGGCAGGAGCCAGGGAAGTGCCGAAGGCCAGGATGGCGACCTTTTCGCCGGCACGCTTTTTCACGCCGCGGCCCATCGGCAGCGCGGTCATTTCCTTCGCGATCACCGCGCCCGGGCCGGTGCCGCGCGGATAGCGCACGGCGGCGGGGCCTTTGTGTTCATAGGCGGTGTAGAGCATCTGCCGGCATTCGTTTTCGTCCGAGGGCGCCATGATCACGATATTGGGCACCGTGCGCATATAGGCGTAGTCGTAGGCGCCGGCATGCGTGGGGCCGTCTTCGCCGACCAGGCCGGCGCGGTCTATGCCGAAGGTGACGTCGAGATTCTGCAGGGCGATGTCATGCACCAGCTGGTCGTAGGCGCGCTGCAGGAAGGTCGAATAGATCGCCACCACCGGTTTCACGCCTTCGCAGGCCATGCCGGCGGCCAGGGTCAGCGCATGCTGCTCGGCGATGGCGACATCGTGGTAGCGCTCGGGGAATTGCTGCGCGAATTTCACCATGCCGGAGCCTTCGCACATGGCAGGCGTGACGCCTATGCAGCGCGGATCGGCCGCCGCCATGTCGCAGAGCCAGTCACCGAAGACATCGGAGTATTTCGGTTTCTTGGGGGCGGGAACGGCAGGCTTTTCCTTTTCGGCTTTGGCGCGTTCCGCGGCCGACGCGATCTTGGTGATGGCGTGGTAGCCGATGGGATCGGCTTCCGCCGGGGCGAAGCCCTTGCCCTTGGTGGTGTAGACATGCAGCAGCTGCGGACCGGGGGCATCGCGCAGGTTGGAGATGGTGGTGACCAGCGTCTCCAGGTCGTGGCCGTCTATGGGCCCGACATAGTTGAAGCCAATGCTTTCAAACAGCGCGCCCGGCGAATTCACCAGGTGCTTCATGCTTTCTTCGGCGCGGCGCGTGAAATTCAGCGTCGCCGGCATGGCGGAGAGCACGCGCTTGCCGCCTTCGCGCAACGCGATATAGGTCTTGCTGGCCCAGATGCGCGCGAAATAATTCGACAGGCCGCCCACGTTCTTGGAAATGGACATGCCGTTGTCGTTGAGGATGACCAGCATGTCCGTGCCCTGGTGCGCGGCATCGTTCAGCGCTTCGAAAGCCATGCCGGCGGTGAGCGCGCCGTCGCCGATGATGGCGCAGACCTTGCGCTGGCTGCCGCTCATGCGCGCACCCACGGCCATGCCCAGGGCCGCGGAAATCGAGGTGGAGGAATGGCCGACACCGAAGGTGTCGTATTCGGATTCCTCACGGCGCGGGAAGGCGGCGAGACCGTCCTTCTGCCGCATGGTCAGCATCTGTTCCTTGCGGCCGGTGAGGATCTTGTGCGGATAGGCCTGGTGGCCCACATCCCAGACAAGGCGGTCGTCCGGGGTGTTGTAGACGTAGTGCAGGGCGATGGTGAGTTCGACCACGCCCAGGCCGGCGCCGAAATGGCCACCGGTCTGGCCGGTGCACCAGAGCAGGTATTCACGCAGCTCGGAAGCCAGCTCGGGCAGGGCCTGGGGGGGCAGTTCGCGCAGCTTGTCCGGGGTGGGGACCTGGTCCAGCAGCGGCGTGTCCGGGCGTTGGCTTGGAATTTCGGTGAACATCAATCGGGGCATCCTGGCAGGGATGGGAAGTATAACGAAGCCATCTGCGGGCCGAGAGTGAAATCGGGGTGAAATCCGGCGCGGCAGCAATCCGGCCAGTCGCGGAGAGCGCTTGTCAGTGGTCGCGGGCGGCTTTTCTCAGTGGTCGCGGGCGACCAGGAAATCCGCCAGCTCGCGCAGGGGGTCGGCGGCGGCGCCCAGGCTGTCCAGGGCGGCCACGGCCTCGTCGTGCAGGCGTACCGCCAGCGCCTGGGCGGCCGGCAGGCCCAGCAGGGCGGGGTAGGTGGACTTGTCGCGGGCGATGTCGGCACCGGCGCGCTTGCCGATACGGGCGGTGTCGCC
>DASUXS010000192.1:0-2580 GCA_036377855.1 Moraxellaceae bacterium | reverse complement strand
AGTGTAATGGCTTGGGCGCCAAAGCGCCCCCTGCCAGGCTGGCCTGGTCGCGGGGATCGAGACGCGTCACATCGCCGCTCAAGGCATAGTCCAGGAACTGCTGCAGCCGCGGCAGCACTTCGCCGCGCAGGCGGCCCAGGGCATCGGTATGGCCGCCCTCGGGCAACATCCACAGCAGCTTGGGCGAGCCCGCCTTGTCATACAGACGCTGGCTGTGCGAGGACGGCACGATGATGTCCTTGTTGCCCGCCATCAGCAGCAAAGGCACCGGCGCGATGTCCTGCACGGTCTGGTCCGGGCTCAGTCCGCTGCTGACGATGAGCGGACTGAAAGGCCAGAGCAGGTAACCCAGCACCGGGATCTGCAGCATCTTCTCGCGGCCTATGCGGCCGTAATTGCTGAAGGGGGAATCCACCACCACGGCCTTGAGCCCCGGCAGGCGTTCGCGTCCGGCCAGCGTCAGCGCATTGGCGCCGCCCAGGCTCTGCCCCAGCAGGATCATGCGGTCCGGCGTGGCGCCCTTCTGTTCCAGTGCGAAAAAATAAGCCGTGCGCGCATCCGCCAGCACGCCCTTGCGCGTGGGCGAGCCTACGGACAGGCCGTAGCCGCGGTAATCCACGATGAGCACGTTGTAGCCGGCGGCGGGCAGCCAGTCGACAAAGCTGGCATGGGCCGTGAGATTCTGCGCATTGCCATGCAGGAAGACCACGGTGGCCTTGGGCTGGCCCACCGCCTTCATCCACCAGCCGAAGAGGCTGGCGCCGTCGGTGCTGCGCATCCACACCACCTCATGCGGAATGGGCTGCTTGAGGCGCGGCTCGTAGTCGACCTGGTCGGGAAAATAGAACAGGGAATTGGCGCAGCCGGACAGCAGCAGGGTGAGCAACAAGGTGGCAAGCAAGGTGGAAAGCAGGCGCATGAACACTTCCTGTGCAGAGCCCCGGAAACAGGGCCCGTCATTCATAACGGAAAACCGGCGCAACAAAAAGCCCGCAGGGCGCGGGCTTTTTGTTTCTGCCAAACCGCTCAGACATCCATTAATCAGACATCAAGGAAATCGAGGATGCCTTCTGCAGCCTGGCGGCCTTCCCAGATGGCGGTCACCACCAGGTCGGAGCCACGCACCATGTCGCCGCCGGCAAAGACCTTGGGGTTGCCGGTCTGGAAGCGGAACTTGGCTTCGGCCGGGGCCAGCACGCGACCGCTGTTGTCGGTGCTGATGCCGAACTGTTCAAACCAGGGCGCGGGGCTGGGACGGAAACCGAAGGCCAGGATGACGGCATCGGCCGGCAGCACCTGCTCGGAACCGGGGATGGGCTCGGGTGAACGGCGGCCACGGGCATCGGGCTCGCCCAGACGCGTTTCCACCACCTTCACGCCGGTCACGCCGCTGCTTTCGTCGCCGATGATGGCCACCGGCTGGCGGTTGAACAGGAACTCCACGCCTTCTTCGCGCGCATTCTTCACTTCGCGGCGCGAGCCCGGCATGTTTTCTTCGTCACGACGGTAGGCGCAGGTCACGGCGGCAGCGGCCTGGCGTATGGAGGTGCGGTTGCAGTCCATGGCGGTGTCGCCGCCACCCAGCACCACCACCTTCTTGCCTTCCATGCTCACATAGTCGGCCGGGTCTTTTTCAAAACCCAGGCAGCGGTTGACGTTGGAGATGAGGAAATCCAGGGCATCGTGCACGCCGGGAAGTTCTTCACCGGGGAAGCCGCCCTGCATATAGGTGTAGGTGCCCATGCCCAGGAAAACGGCGTCGAATTCTTGCAGCAGGTCTTCGAAAGACACGTCCTTGCCGACTTCGGTATTGAGGCGGAACTCAATGCCCATGCCTTCGAAGATTTCGCGACGGCGCGACATCACCGTCTTTTCCATCTTGAATTCGGGGATGCCGAAAGTGAGCAGGCCGCCGATTTCCGGATACTTGTCGAAAACCACCGGCTTCACGCCGCCGCGCACCAGCACGTCGGCACAGCCCAGGCCGGCCGGACCGGCACCGATGATGGCGACCTTCTTGTCGGTCCACACCACCTTGGACATGTCGGGACGCCAGCCCATGGCAAAGGCGGTGTCGACGATGTATTTCTCGGTGTTGCCGATGGTGACGGCGCCGAAGCCGTCATTCAGCGTGCAGGCGCCTTCGCAAAGACGGTCCTGCGGGCAGACGCGGCCGCAGACTTCCGGCAGGGTATTGGTTTCATGGCAGAGCTCGGCGGCCTGGAACAGGTTGCCTTCCGTGATCAGCTTCAGCCAGTTCGGAATGTAGTTGTGAACCGGGCACTTCCATTCGCAATAGGGATTGCCGCAGCCCAGGCAGCGGTGCGCCTGGTTCTCGACTTCGACCTTTTCGAAGGGATGGTAAATCTCCACGAAGGTCGTGGTGCGCTGCTCGATATCCTTCTTGGAAGGATCGTGTCGCTGCACATCGAGAAACTGGAAATCGTTATTCAGGCGTTCTGCCATTTGCCTTGCCTCAAAAAAGCTGAGCTTGGTTATCCCTTCTCCCCGCTGGACGGGGAGAAGGTGCCCGGAGGGCGGATGAGGGGGGGCTTTATTGACCAGCCCGCACCCCAACCC
>DASUXS010000191.1:0-2745 GCA_036377855.1 Moraxellaceae bacterium | reverse complement strand
GCGTGGCTATGCCGTGGAGCTGGAGCTGTCCGGCGCCATTCCCGAGCTGGTGGGCGACATCGCGCGCACGCTCAACGAACATCCCATCCATAACTTCACCACCATAGGCGACCTGCTGCCCGATGATCTCTTCCGCGAGTTCCTGGACAAGGTCCTGGAAATGCGCGAGCTGCGCGAACATATCGTGCACGAGGCCGTGGCCAATCCGGTGTATTCCGCGCTGGCCTCGGATGTGGTGATGGAGGGCATACGCGGCTATGTGCAGCAGACCGCGGAACGCGCCCGCCGCATTCCCGGTGCCGGCCGTGCCGCGCGCCTGGGCCAGGGCTTACTGGCCAATGTGCTGCCGGCGCTGGAAGAGAACATGGACGAAAGCCTGCGCAGATACCTGCGCAAGAGCATGCAGGGCGTGCTGCAGCGCAGCGAGGAATTCCTGCTCGAACATTTCCACGAAGAGAAGGTGCGCGAGCTGGCGCTGGATGTCTGGGACATCCTCAAGGAAAAGCGTCTGGCCGACATCAAGCAGGGCCTGGGCAGCACCGACGTGGAAGAGTTTTTCGTGATCGGCTACGAAGCCTGGCGCGAACTGCGGCTGACGCCTTTCTACAGCGCGCTCATCGACAGCGGCATTGACTGCTTCTTCGACAAATACGGTGACAGCAGCCTGCGCGAAATCCTGGACGAAATGGGCATCACGCGCGAGATCGCCATACGCGATGCCATGCGTTTCGCCCCGCCGGTACTGGCCACGCTGAAAAAGAAAAAGCTGCTGGAGCCGGTGATACGCCGCAATCTGGAAGGCTTCTACCAGACTTCCGCGGTGACCAAGATCCTGGCCGCGACCGCGGACAAGGCCGCGGATAAAGCGGCGGAATAAGCCGAATAGAAAACTCAGCCCTGGAAGTGTTCGCGCAGGCGCTGCAGCGCCGCCAGCGATTCCCGCTCCACGCGGCCCTTGAGGAAGAGGGCATTCAGCCAGCGCAGCAGCAGCGGCGCCACCACGTATTCCAGGGTGCGCGTGAAACGCACGCCATCGCCGCTGGCTTCAATCTCGTACGTCACCCGCACCGTGCTGCCATCGGCCATATAGGCCGAGGCGCGCCAGCGCTGCACCGGCTTGGCCTCTTCCACCAGCCAGGTGAGGTGGCGCTGCAGGCCGCCGGCGGCGCTGATGTCTTCCTCGAAACGGCGTCCAGCCACCAGCGGCTCGTCGATCACGCCCTGCACATCCAGCGAAGAGTGATGCCACTCCTTCCAGCGCACGGGACGGGTGACATAGTCGTAAACAGCCTGGGCGCTGGCGGGGATGTCGATATGCTGGCGCAGAACGGTCATGCAGGAGTCCTGGGGAAAAAGTCTGTGCGCAGGGTAATGCAGGACAGTACCGGGACGACAGGGGGCGAACTGGCCTTTTCAGACAATTCTTGGGCTGAAAAAGCCATGGCTGTGGAAGAGACCGCAGGTTATGGTCGCGCCTCTGCCGTTTTCCCTACGACTTCCAGCTGACTCTCCCTGATTCCTATGCCCAGCCTGATTGCCCGCACCATCAAACTTGGCGCCCGCCTCACCATCAAGCACAAGCCCGCCACGCCGGACGCCCTGGTGAAGCATCTGCGCATCCATATGAACAAGCCGCCCTTCCCGACCGTGCTGCCGCCGGGCGTGCAGCTGGAAAAGTTCAGCGAGAAGGGCCTGCGTGGCGACCGCCTGTTCGTGGCAAAACCCGGCCAGGTCATCCTCTACCTGCATGGCGGCGGCTATGTCTGCGGCCGCACCCGCACCTACCACAATTTCTGCAGCCGCCTGGCGCGCGAGCTGGGTGCCGAGGTCTGGCTGCCGGATTACCGCCTGGCCCCCGAGCATCCCTTCCCCGCCGCCATCGAAGACGCCACCGCGATCTACGAAGTGCTGCTGCAGAAGGGCTGGCGCCCGGAGCAGATCACCATCGCCGGCGACTCCGCCGGTGGCGGCCTCACCCTGGGTACGCTGCTGGCCCTGCGCGACCAGGGCCGTCCGCTGCCCAAATGCGCCGTGGTGCTGTCGCCGGTGTCGGATGTGCGCTTCATCAACCCCAGCATCACCAGCAACGACCGCAGTGACTGGATGCTGGGCAAGACCATGCTGGAAACCGGCCGCCCGCTGTATGCGCAGAGCCCGGCCGATGCCATCAACCCCTATGCCTCGCCGGCCCTGGGCGATTACACCGGCCTGCCGCCGCTCTTCGTCACCGTCTGCGAACAGGAATGCCTGCGTGACGACGCCTATGCCGTGCAGCGCCAGGCCGAAGCCGCCGGCGTGCCGGTGACGCTGCTGTCGCGTCCGGACGTGCTGCATGTCTGGCCGATTTTCGCGCCGGTGATGCCGGAGGCCCGCGAAGACCTGCAGCGCATCGCCAACTTCATACGCAGCGTGAAATGACGCTGACTATGTAAAAGTGGCGTAAAAAACGCGGCCCAAGGGCCGCGTTTTTCTTTGCACCCCGCCCTTCGACAGGCTCAGGGCGAACGGAGATGACGAAGAGAGGGGCTCAGGCGCGCCTACACGACCTGCAAATAGCGGCCTGGGCCATCCAACCCAACACCGGCCGGAGCCCTCCGCAGGAGTCAACTTTTCTTTCCCCTATTTCTTTTTTTATTCGGCCTGCGGCCTCACCCTTCGGGCCGTCGGCGGAGCCGACGTTCACCTCGCTGCGCGAGGATGTGAGAAAAAAGAAATAGGGCCCCGCGGGAGGCGCACCGCCCTGAG
>DASUXS010000190.1:0-7690 GCA_036377855.1 Moraxellaceae bacterium | reverse complement strand
CGATGGCACGCCGCAGAAGGGCATCAAGGATGCCGCACTGATCAAGGCATTTATCGCTGGGGTAAATGCAGGAGCTGATGCTGTATGAGCAAGTCTGTCGATTTTTCCCAATTCCCGGATGCCCGTGGCCATTTCGGCATCCACGGTGGCCGTTTCGTTTCCGAAACGCTGATGAGCGCGCTCACCGACCTGGAAAAACTGTATGCCCGCCTCAAGGATGATCCCGGCTTCCGCGCCGAATTCGATCATGACCTGGCGCATTATGTAGGCCGTCCTTCGCCGCTTTACCACGCCGAACGCTGGAGCCGTGAACTGGGCGGCGCGCAGATCTATCTCAAGCGCGAAGACCTCAACCACACCGGCGCGCACAAGGTGAACAACACCATAGGCCAGGCATTGCTGGCCAAGCACTCCGGCAAGACGCGCGTGATCGCGGAAACCGGGGCCGGCCAGCATGGCGTGGCGACGGCGACGATTGCCGCGCGCCTGGGCCTGGAATGCGTGGTCTACATGGGCGAGGAAGACGTGCATCGCCAGAGCATGAACGTCTACCGCATGAAGCTGCTGGGCGCGACCGTGGTGCCGGTGACCTCCGGCTCCAAGACGCTGAAAGACGCCATGAACGAAGCCATGCGCGACTGGGTCACCAATGTCGACAACACCTTCTACATCATTGGCACCGTTGCCGGCCCGCATCCTTATCCCATGCTGGTGCGCGATTTCCAGTGCATCATCGGCCGCGAAGCGCGCGAGCAGTGCCTGAAGCAGACCGGCCGCCTGCCGGATGCCCTGGTCGCCTGCGTCGGTGGCGGTTCCAATGCCATCGGCCTGTTCCATCCCTTCCTCAGCGATGACAGCGTGAAGATGTATGGCGTGGAAGCGGCGGGTTACGGCGTGGCCAGCGGCAAACATTCCGCACCGCTGAATGCCGGCCGTCCCGGCGTGCTGCATGGCAACCGCACCTATCTGATGGAAGACGACAACGGCCAGATCATAGAAACGCATTCGGTGTCGGCTGGTCTCGACTATCCCGGCGTCGGTCCGGAACACAGCTGGCTGAAAGATATCGGTCGCGTGGATTATGTGGCGATTGATGACGAAGAAGCGCTGGATGGTTTCCGCACGCTGACGCTGACCGAGGGCATCATTCCCGCGCTCGAGTCCAGCCATGCCATCGCCTACACCAAGAAGCTTGCGCCCACGCTGGGTCGCGACCAGATCATCATCTGCAACCTCTCCGGCCGCGGCGACAAAGACCTGCTGACGGTGGCCAAGCTCGACGGCATCACCGTCTGATTGCCAAGAAAGAATCCGGAACGATATTCATGAGCCGCATTTCCGCACGTTTCGCTGAACTCAAAGCGACTGGCCGCAAGGCCCTGATTCCCTATATCACCGCCGGCGATCCGCAGCCCGGCGTCACCGTCAAGGCCATGTTCGCCATGGTGGAGGCGGGTGCCGACATCATCGAGCTGGGCGTCCCTTTTTCCGATCCCATGGCCGACGGCCCCGTCATCACCAAGGCGCATGAACGCGCCCTGGTGCACAACACCAGCCTGCGCGACGTGCTGGCCATGGTGGCGGAGTTCCGCCAGCGCGACAGCCTCACCCCGGTGGTGCTGATGGGCTATCTGAACCCGGTGGAAGTCATGGGCTATGGCGCCTTCGCCAAGGCCGCCGCCGATGCCGGCGTGGACGGCGTGCTGACCGTGGACCTGCCGCCGGAAGAGGCCGCGGAGCTGACCGCCGCCCTGCGTCCGCATGCCCTGGATCCCATCTACCTGCTGGCCCCGACCACCACCCCGGACCGTATCCGCCTCATCACCGAAGCGGCCAGCGGCTATGTCTACTATGTCTCCCTCAAGGGCGTGACCGGCGCCAGCACCCTGGACGTGCCGGAAGTGGCCCGTCGCCTGGAAACCATACGCGGCATCAGTGATTTGCCCATCGGAGTGGGTTTTGGTATCAAGGACGCCAGCTCGGCCGCTGCCGTGGCCGCCCATGCCGACGGCGTGGTGGTAGGCTCGGTGCTGGTCAGCAAGATCGCCGAGCTCCAGGGGGAGGCGGCCGCCATTCCGGCTGCCCTTGCCGCCATCCTCAAGGACATGCGCCAGGCCATGGACAGGCGCTGAAACGGCAAACCCGTTTCAGCCATAACAGAAGATTCGCATGCCGTATTCCTCGTATCCGGAGGACTGCGCTGCAGGAGTAAAAAATGAGCTCCAGCTGGATTGAGAAGATCCTGCCGAATGTCGGCAAGAACGTCGACGAACGCCGCGTCTCGGTGCCCGAAGGCCTGTGGCGCAAATGCCCCAAATGCGATGCCGTGCTCTACAAGCCGGAACTGGATCGCAGCCTCAATGTCTGCCCCAAGTGCGAACACCATCTGCGCATCAACGCACGTGAGCGCATGGACATCTTCCTGGACTTCGAGAACCGCGAGGAAATCGCCGCGGGCATGGAGCCGGAAGACCGCCTCAAGTTCAAGGACAGCAAGAAATACAAGGACCGCATCATCGCGGCGCAGAAAGAAACCGGCGAGAAAGACGCGCTGGTGGTGATGAAGGGCCAGCTCAACGGCCTGCCTTTGGTGGTCGCCGCGTTTGAATTCAATTTCATGGGTGGTTCCATGGGTTCCGTGGTCGGTGCGAAATTCGTGCAGGCCGTGGATGTCTGCCTGGAACACCGCATCCCCCTGGTCTGCTTTGCTGCTTCCGGTGGCGCACGCATGCAGGAAGCGCTGTTTTCCCTGATGCAGATGGCCAAGACCTCGGCCGCGCTGGAAAAGATGAAGCAGGCCGGCATTCCCTTCATTTCCGTGATGACCGATCCCGTCTACGGCGGTGTCTCGGCCAGCCTGGCCATGCTAGGCGACATCAATGCCGCCGAACCCAATGCCCTTATCGGTTTTGCCGGTCCGCGCGTGATCGAGCAGACGGTGCGCCAGAAGCTGCCGGAAGGCTTCCAGCGTTCGGAATTCCTGCTTGAGCATGGTGCCGTGGACATCATCATCCACCGCCAGGAAATGCGCGACACGCTGTTCCGCCTGCTGGCCAAGTTCACGCACTATCCGATCTGACCGGCCTGTGCCTGTATTTCCCATGAGTCGGCCCCCAGGCCGACTTTTTCATTGCTGAATCCTGTCGCGAAATCACGCCATGACCGCAGTACGCACCCTGGATGAATGGCTGGCCCTGCTGGAGTCCCGGCATCCGCGCGCCATCGACATGGGCCTGGAGCGCGTGGGCCTGGTGGCGGCGCGGCTGCAGGTGAATCCGCTGGGCTGCCCCGTCATCACCGTGGGCGGCACCAATGGCAAAGGCTCTACGGTCGCCACGCTGGTCAGCATCTATCGCGCTGCGGGTTTGAAAGTAGGCTGCTACACCTCGCCGCATCTGCTGCATTTCAATGAACGCATCGCCATCAATGGCGTGCCGGTGGACGACGCCACGCTGGTGGCGGCTTTCGCCAAGATCGAGGCGGCGCGTCTCGAGATTTCACTGACCTATTTCGAATTCACCACGCTGGCGGCCTTCGTGGTGTTCCGCGACGCCGGCCTGGATGTGGCGGTACTGGAAGTGGGCCTGGGTGGCCGCCTGGATGCCGTGAACGTGGTGGATGCCGATGTGGCGGTGGTCACCAGCATAGGTATCGACCATGTCGAATACCTGGGCGACACCCGCGAAAAAATCGGCGCGGAAAAGGCCGGCATCTTCCGTGCGGGCAAGGCGGCGGTATGCGGCGACATCAATCCACCGGCTTCCCTGGTGGCGCGCACCACTGAATTGGCCGCCCCGTTTTTCTGCAAAGGCCGCGACTTCGGTTTCCGTGTGGAAGGCGAGGGCGCCTGGGCCTGGCATGACAGCCGCCGTGTGCTCACCGGCCTGCCGCGTCCGGCGCTGGCACTCGACAATGCCGCCACCGCCCTGATGGCGGTGCAGCTGGCCCCTGTCACTGTCGATGAGACCGCCCTGCGTGATGGGCTGCGCCTGGCGGCACTGCCCGGACGCTTGCAAACCGTGGCCACGGCACCATTGATAGTGCTGGACGTGGCGCACAATCCCCATGGCGCCGCCTTCCTCATGCAGCAGCTGCCGCCGGCCCGGCCCGGACAGCGTACGCATGCGGTGTTCGCCATGCTGGGCGACAAGGACATGGCCGGCGTCATCGATGCCTGCCTGGGGCATGTCGATCACTGGCATGTGGCCAGCCTGGCGGTGCCACGCGGTGCCCGCGCCGCGCAGATCCTGCCACTGCTGCGTGAACGCGGCTGTGCCGCGGGTGTAGGCCATGCCTCGGTGGCGGCGGCCTTGCAGGCGGCTCGTCAGCAGGCCCGCCCAGCCGATAGAATTCTGGTCTTCGGTTCTTTCTACACCGTCGCGGCCGCGCAGCAGGCGCTGGCCGGTGACTGACACAAGGGTTTTCTGAGCATGGAAAAGGCAGTCAAGCAGCGTCTCCTCGGCGGCGTGGTTCTGGTGGCAGGCGCGGCATTGTTCCTGCCCATGCTGCTGGATGGTTCCGGCGCTCCCCTCACGGTGCCGCCCATGCCGGCGGCGCCCGCGGTGCCGGCGGTGGAAGCCGTGGCCCCCAAGCTGGAGGAACAGGTGCAGGCGGCGGACCAGGCCGTGGATGCCGCCCATGCGGCGCCCGCCGATGCGGGTCATGACGTTGGGCAGGATGTCGCCGCGGATGCGGCTGCCGTGACCGAGCCCGCCAAGCCCGTGGTGGACGCCAAGCTGCAGGCCCAGGGCAAGCTGGAAGACGAAAAGGTCGCGGCCCAGGCCAAGGCGGCGCAGGCCAAGCTGGTCCAGGAAAAGGCGGCGCAGGAAAAAGCGGCCCAGGAAAAGCTGGCGCAGGCCAAAGCGGCCGCCCAGGAAAAAGCGGCACAGGAAAAGGCTGCCAAAGCGGCTGCCGCCCAGAAACAGGCCCAGGCCGGCACCGCTGCCAAGCCGGCTGAGGCCAAGCCCGCCGCCGTGGCCCTGCCCGAGGCCTGGGTGGTGCAGGTGGCCAGCCTGTCCTCGCGCGACAAGGCGGATGAGCTGGCGAAAAAACTGCGCCAGAAGAATTACCGCGCCGTGGTGCACCAGCAGGGCAGTGTCTGGAAAGTGGTGGTGGGTCCGGAGCTGCGCAAGGAAGTGGCCGAGTCCATCAAGTCACGCCTGGCCGGCGATCCCGACCTCAAGCTCAGTGGCTGGGTGCAGGCGTATAAACCCTGAACCTGCAGCAAGGGCTGTGCTAGAATTCGCGCCGGCGGCAGGAGGCAACAACTGCCGCTTGCCGTTTCTGGCGCATGGTCTTTGCTGAGGGTAAGGGCCTGCGGCCAGAGCTGAGGAGAACGCGATGCATCCTGCCGACATCGTCATCCTGGTGGTGATCGCGCTTTCCGTCCTGCTCGGTGTGTTCCGCGGTTTTGTGCGCGAGGCCTTCTCGCTGGCGGGCTGGTTCCTGGCCTATGTGGTGGCCCGGCTTTTCCACGCTCCGCTGGAAGCAATGCTGGCCGATGCCATCACCACGCCGTCGCTGCGTCTCGCGGTGGCCTGGGGCGGTTTGTTCGTGGCGACCCTGCTGCTGTGCTCGGTCGCGGCATGGATGATCATGAGCCTGATGGAAGCCGCCGGACTGCGCGGCATGGACAGATTCATGGGCGCCATCTTCGGCCTGCTGCGCGGGCTGATCCTGGTGCTGGCGCTGCTGGTGATGCTGGCGCCATTCGTGGGCAAGGATGCATGGTGGCAGCAGGCGAAGCTGCCACGGGAATTCATGCGTTACCAGCTCTTGGGCAGCGAGCTCAAGCGCAAGGTGGTGCAGGCGGCGAAGGAAGCCGGAGAGGCAAAACCGGATGCGGGGGGAACACAGGCCCCGGCGCAGTCCGGTGAAGACAGGCAACCTTGAGGTGATTTATGTGCGGTATTGTGGGCATTGCAGGCAAATCCCCGGTCAATCAGCCCCTCTATGACGCGCTGACGGTGCTGCAGCACCGCGGCCAGGATGCCGCCGGCATCGTGACCTGCCATAACGGCCGGCTTTTCCTGCGCAAGGAAAACGGCATGGTGCGCGACGTTTTCCATACCCGCCACATGGTGCGCCTGATAGGCAACTTCGGCATCGGCCATGTGCGCTATCCCACCGCCGGTTCTTCCAGCTCCGCTGAAGCGCAGCCTTTCTACGTGAACTCGCCCTACGGCATCACGCTGGCGCATAACGGCAACCTGACCAATGCGCATGAGATCGCCCGCGACCTCTTCCGCGAAGACCTGCGTCATATCAATACCGATTCCGATTCCGAAGTCCTGCTCAATGTGTTCGCGCATGAGCTGCAGGCGCAGAACAAATTCAATCCTTCCGAAGACGACGTCTTTGCCGCCGTGGCCGCCGTGCACCGCCGCTGCAAGGGCGCCTATGCCGTGGTCGCCATGATCACCGGTTACGGCATCGTGGGCTTCCGCGATCCGCATGGCATACGTCCCATCCTTTTCGGCGAGCGTGAAACCGCCGAGGGCAAGGAATACATCGTGGCCTCGGAATCCGTGGCCATCACCTCGCTGGGCTTCAAGGTCGTGCGCGACCTGGAGCCGGGCGAAGCGGTGTTCATCAATGCCGAAGGCCAGCTGTTCTCGCGCCAGTGCGCGGAACACCCCAGCTTTTCGCCCTGCATTTTCGAGTACGTGTATTTCGCCCGTCCTGATTCCATCATGGACAACATCTCGGTCTACAAGGCGCGCCTGCGCATGGGCGAGAAGCTGGCGCAGAAGATCAAGCGCGAGTGGGGCGAGCATGACATCGACGTGGTGATCCCGATTCCGGACACCAGCCGCACTTCCGCGCTTGAGCTGGCCAACCACCTCAACGTGAAGTACCGCGAAGGCTTCATGAAGAACCGCTATATCGGCCGTACCTTCATCATGCCGGGCCAGGGCCAGCGCCGTAAGTCGGTGCGCCAGAAGCTGAATCCCATCGAGCTGGAATTCCAGGGCAAGAACGTGCTGCTGGTGGACGACTCCATCGTGCGCGGCACCACCTGCAAGGAAATCATCCAGATGGCCCGTGATGCCGGCGCCAACAAGGTGTATTTCGCCTCCGCCGCTCCGGCGGTGAAGTTCCCCAATGTCTATGGCATAGACATGCCGGCCAAGGACGAGCTGATCGCCCATGGCCGCACGGAAGAGGAAGTCTGCACTTTGATCGGTGCCGACCGCCTGGTGTACCAGGACCTGGACGACCTCATCGCCGCGGCGCGTGAAGGCAATCCGCATATCGAGCGTTTCGACTGCTCCGTGTTCAACGGCGACTATGTCACGGGCGATATCGACGAAGCCTATCTCGAGGCCCTGCAGGCCTCGCGCAGCGACAGCGCCAAGAAGCAGAAGAATGGTGACGACGGTGGCGGCCCCACCATCGTGGACCTGTCCAACGGCAATTGAGTCAAGGATCCGGGCAGCAGCATGAGCAACGAATACGACAGCGAGTTTTTCTCCAGCCTGGGCTTTGACAGCCTGGCGGTCCGTGCCGGCCATGTGCGCACGGCGGAAGGGGAGAACAGCGAGGCCATGTTCCTGACCTCGTCCTTCGTGTTCAAGAGCGCCGCTGAAGCCGCTGCGCGTTTCGGTGGCAGCGAACCCGGCAATATCTATTCGCGCTTCACCAATCCCACGGTGCGTGTCTTTGAAGAACGCCTGGCGGCACTGGAAGG
>DASUXS010000189.1:0-3277 GCA_036377855.1 Moraxellaceae bacterium | reverse complement strand
CTGTCGCAGGCCGCGGTGCTGAGCACCGGCGCCAGCCAGCCGGCGAGACGGATCCAGCCGCGCGCTGCCAGGGCTTGGGCCAGGCGCTGCTGCAAGGGGCCGGTCCAGCGTCGCAGCGCGACGTTCAGGCTCCAGAGCAGCAGGATGCCGACCACCAGCCACTGCAGCGCGGCGTTCACAGCAGCGCCTCGGCAACGCGGTAGGTGATGAAGGAGAAGAAATAGGCCAGGGCAAAGAGATAGCCCGTCATGACGCCCACCTGCTTCCAGGAACCGGTTTCACGCTTCACCGTGGCCAGGGTCGACAGGCACTGCGGTGCAAAGATGAACCATACCAGCAGCGACAGCGCCGTGGACAGCGGCCACTGCGCCGCGATCAGGCCACCCAGCTGCTCGGCCACCATGTCTTCATTGCCGGACAGCGCATACACCGTGCCCAGCGCCGCCACCACCACTTCACGCGCGGCCATGCCGGGGATGAGGGCGATGCAGATTTCCCAGGTGAACCCTATGGGCGCAAAGATGGGCGCCAGGAAATGCCCGATACGGCCGGCCAGGCTGTAATCAATCGGCGGCAGCGTGGCGTTTTCCGGCGGCGCCGGGAAGCTGGCCAGCACCCAGAGGATGATGGTCAGCGCCAGGATCACGCCACCGACGCGCTTCACGAAAATCGCAGCGCGCTCATACAGGCCCAGGCCCACGCTCTTCCAGTCCGGCAGGCGGTAGCTGGGCAGCTCCATCAAGAGCGCGTGCTCGCTCTTGTCCTTCTGGAAACGCTTCATCAGCCAGGCCACAACAAGAGCGCTGACGATGCCGCCGGCATAGAGGCCGAAGAGCACGATGCCCTGCAGGTTGAAAAGGCCCCAGACGCTCTGCGCCGGAATGAAGGCGGCGATGAGCAGGGTGTAGACCGGCAGGCGCGCCGAGCAGGTCATCAGCGGCGCCACCATGATGGTGGTGAGGCGGTCGCGCGGATCGCTGATGCTGCGCGTGGCCATGATGCCGGGAATGGCGCAGGCAAAGCTGGACAGCAGCGGGATGAAGGCACGGCCGGTGAGACCGGCCTTGAACATCATGCGGTCCAGCAGGAAGGCGGCACGCGGCAGGTAGCCCGACTCCTCCAGCACCAGGATGAAGAAGAAGAGGATGAGGATCTGCGGCAGGAAGACCAGCACGCCACCGGCACCGGCGAAGATGCCATCCACCAGCAGGCTTTTCAGCACGCCGTCGGGCATGGCGGCCGTGGTCCAGGCACCCAGCGCGGCGACACCGGATTCGATGGCGCCCATGAAGGGTTCGGCCCAGGAAAACACGGCCTGGAAGATCAGGAACATGAGCACGGCCAGCACACCCAGGCCCAGGGCCGGATGCAGCACGACGCGGTCTATGGCGTCGTCACGGCGGTCGGTGTTGCGCGGCATGACCACGGCATCGGCCAGCAGGGCGCGCACCTCGGCATGCAGGTCGGCCGGCGTGTCATCAGACGGCGCCAGCGGCAGGGCGTTGTCCAGCTGCGTGAGCAGGGCGGCGACGCCGTTCCTGCGCACCGCCACCGACTCCACCACGGGAATGCCCAGGCGGGCCGCCAGCTTGCCGGAGTCTATGCTGATGCCGCGGCGGCGGGCGTCATCCATCATGTTCAGCACCAGCAGCATGGGCCGGCCCAGGCGGCGGATTTCCAGCACGAAGCGCAGGTGCAGGCGCAGGTTGGTGGCATCGGCCACGCACACCAGCAGGTCCGGCAGGGCCTCGCCGGGCAGCTCGCCCAGGCAGATGGCGCGGGTGATGGCCTCGTCCGGGCTGGCCGCTTCAAGACTGTAGGCACCGGGCAGGTCCAGCACCTGCACATGGCGGCCGGAGGGCAGGGTCAGCCGGCCTTCCTTGCGCTCGACAGTGACGCCGGCGTAGTTGGCCACCTTCTGGCGGGCGCCCGTGAGCTGGTTGAAGAGGGAGGTCTTGCCGCAGTTGGGGTTGCCGACCAGGGCCACCCGCAGCGGTGCCGTCATTGCCGCCGCCGTCATGCCGCCACCTCATCCACCGTGACCCGGGCCGCTTCGCTGCGGCGCAGGGCAAAGCGCGTGAAGCCCACCTGCACCAGCAGGGGGTCGGCGCCAAAGGGACCGGCCGCGGTAACGCGCACGGTCTCGCCGGGCACGAAGCCCAGCTCCCTCAGGCGCCGGGCAATGGGGTCCGCGTCATGGTGGGCCTCGACGGCACGCACCACGGCGGTGGCATAGCGGGGAAGATCGGAGAGCAGCACTGGGAAAGTAATCCAGGGAGATGATGAGAACGATTCTCAGGACTAGGGCGGGGGGAGTCAAACGGTAAATGGTGAGAGGCGATGAAGACCTAAGGAAAAAGACCCGGGCAACCACCTTGACGACCCTTTGCCTGCAGCTATACCGGATGGCAGGGCAGTCTTTCCCGGGGCAAGCCCCGCAAAAGAAGGACCGCCCGGAAATCCTCCAGGGGCCTGCGCTGCACCCGCCGTCGCATTAACGGAGCAGGATGTGCATTATCCCTGCGCACGTAACAGCACTCTCACATTAAACAACCGACATTAATTTCAACCATGCCTAAATCTTCCAGCACCCTCTGCTGCCTGCTCCTTGCCCTCTGCTTCATCCAGGCAGCCTCCGCCAGCACCACACCCTGCCGCAGCAAAGGGACAAATGAAGAAGTGCTGGCCTACCAGGGCAGCTGCGTGGAGGGCTATCTGCAAGGCCGGACAGAGGCCGTCATCCGCTATGTGGACCGGGTCGGCACCCCCCAGGTCAGGAAACAGTTTGGCTGGTATGAAAACGGCGTCCCGACCGGCATGCACACGATGCTGGTTTCCAGCCTCTTCCTGTTTGTTTACGACAATAATGGCGCGTCGCAGGCGGCCTTCCAGCTTCCCATGCCGGGCTCGGCCCTGTGGCAGAACGTCCTGCCGGCAGCGGTTGAATACACGCGCTTCGGCGATCCTTCCCTGTACTGGGCCGAGCTTGAGAAGAAAGACGGCAATTTTTTCTATCCCGCGGAAAGCCCCCGCGGCAAAGAGCGGGGCAATATCGGCCGCCTCAAAGACATCCTCAGGTATGGCGACATATATGCAAGGTCCACGAAGCAGGCGACCAGTGTAGGCAACCATGCCCTGCTGCTGTACCTCGACAGCCTGCCCGTCAGTGAACCCTTCAAAAGCAAAGAGCAGTTGAGCGTCAACAAGCTCCTCTTTCCTGACAACAGCGCTGCCCTGATCCAGCGCTTGAAACCACAGGACAACGAGGCACTGGTTT
>DASUXS010000188.1:0-9093 GCA_036377855.1 Moraxellaceae bacterium | reverse complement strand
CGGCCACGATACGGCTCCACTGCCGCAAATAATGCTCGGTGATCTCTTCGCTGATGATGAGGTGGCGGTCCATGGCGATGCCGCGCAGCAGCCACTGCGTCAGCGCCATGAGGTGGCGCACCTTGTCGTCCGCGGCCACCGGCTCGAAGTAATGCTCGGCGGCGGCGCCGACGGCGTCGTAGGCCGAATTCCACAGCTCGCGCAATATCGTGGCCAGTTCCGGATCGCGCTGGCTGGCCAGGGTGAGCTCGGCCAGGGCCACGTTCTCGGGCTGGTTCACCACCTCTTTCCAGCAGGCATAGATCATGTCGTGCAGGCGGTCGTCCGAAGACTCCAGCTGCGCGATGGCGCGGCCCATCTGGCGGTAGATCTGGCGCACCAGCTGCTCGGCAGCGGCGGCGATGAGGGCGGCCTTGCTGGGGAAGTGGTGCAGGGGGGCGCCGCGTGAGACCTGGGCCACCTCGATGATGCGGCTGACCGTGGTGCCGGCATAGCCATCGCTGCGCAGGCACTGCAGCGTGGCGTCTATCAGGCGCTGGCGCATGGCCTCGCTGCGCTCGGCCTGGGTACGGCGCGGGGCAGGGGTGTCGGCTAGGGCCGCATCAGTCATGGCGATGCTCCGGTATCACGAACGGCAAAGGGCGCGATTCTAAAGGCAGCGCGCCGGACTGGCCTCTTTTCACTGCTGCTTGGGCCTGAATTGCGTTGACGGCTACCTGACCGCTTGGTACTAATTAATACATGCTGAACGACCATATTGTAAATATGCCGTCCTATCCAGCCACCCTCTTCCCCGACCACCCGCCTGTATTCCGGAGACCCCGATGAGCGCCCTGAACATCCCCGCGACGGTTGCCCCCATGATCCCGCGCACCCTTTTCAATGCCGACCATGAGGCCTTCCGCGCCACGGCCCGCCGTTTCTTTGAAACGGAAATCGCGCCCCACCACGAAAAGTGGGAAGAGCAGCAGCACATCGACCGCAATCTCTGGAACAAGGCCGGCGAGCTCGGCCTGCTCTGCTGCACCATGCCCGAGGAATACGGTGGCAGCGGCGTCGACCGTCTCTACTCCATGATCCTGATGGAAGAGCAGGCCCGCGTTGGCGACTCCGCCTCCGGCTTCTCCCTGCACTCCGACATCGTCGCCAACTACATCAACAACTTCGGCAACGAAGCGCAGAAATCCTACTGGCTGCCCAAGATGGCCACCGGCGAAGCCGTGGGCTCCATCGCCATGACCGAACCCGGCACCGGTTCCGACCTGCAGAGCATACGCACCACCGCCGTGGCCGACGGTGACGACTACATCGTCAACGGCTCCAAGATCTTCATCACCAACGGCTACCTCTGCGACGTGGCCGTGGTGGTCGTGAAGACCGGCGACATCAACGGCGGCGCGCAGTCCGTCTCGCTGCTCATCATCGACGCCAAGACCCCGGGCTTCACCAAGGGCAAGCCGCTGAAGAAAGTCGGCATGCGCGGCCAGGACACCTGCGAGCTCTTTTTCGACAATGTGCGCGTGCCCAAGAGCAATCTGCTGGGCATGGAAGGCATGGGCTTCATCATGCTGATGAAGGAGCTGGCCTGGGAACGCATGATGATAGGCATCATGTGCGCCTCTGCCGCTGAATTCGCGCTGGCCACGACGGTTGATTACGTCAAGCAGCGCAAGGTCTTCGGCAAGCCGGTGTCGGCCTACCAGAACACGCGCTTCAAGCTGGCCGAGATGCGTTCGGAAATCCAGGTGGCCCGCGTTTTCGTGGACCGCTGCATGGAGCAGGTGCTCAAGGGCGAGCTCAGTGTTGAAGCCGCCTGCGCCGCCAAGTACTGGGTGTCCGACCTGCTGTCCAAGGTCGTCGACGAAGGCGTGCAGCTGCATGGCGGTTACGGCTTCATGCTGGAATACCCCATCGCCCGCGCCTATATCGACAACCGCGCCAACCGCATCTACGGCGGCACCAATGAAATCATGAAGGAACTGATTTCCCGTTCCATCTGAAACACCTGAAAAAGGGCCGCCAGCGAGCGGCCCTTTTTTTCACCAGAACGTGACCGGCAGGTTGCGGCAGGGAGAAAACGACATGGCAGAACTCCGATTCGACGGCCGCGTGGCCATCGTGACCGGCGCTGGCGGCGGCCTGGGCCGTTCGCATGCGCTGATGCTCGCCGCCCGCGGCGCGAAAGTGGTGGTGAATGACCTCGGCGGCAGCGCCCATGGCGATGGCAAATCCGCATCCGCCGCTGACAAGGTAGTGGAAGAAATCCGTGCGCTAGGCGGCGAAGCCGTGGCGGACTACAACTCCGTGGAAAACGGCACCGCCATCGTGAAGACGGCGCTGGATGCCTTCGGCACCGTGGACATCGTCATCAACAATGCCGGCATCCTGCGCGACGTCAGCTTCCAGAAAATGACGGCGGGCGACTGGGATATCGTGCAGCGCGTGCATCTCAATGGCAGCATGAGCGTGTCGCATGCCGCCTGGCCCATCATGCGCGAGAAAGGTTATGGCCGTATCGTCATGACGACTTCGGCCGCGGGCATCTACGGCAATTTCGGCCAGGCCAATTACTGCGCCGCCAAACTCGGCATCCTGGGCCTGGCGCATTGCCTGGCCGAAGAGGGCCGCTCCAAGAACATCTTCGTGAACACGATCGCGCCGCTGGCGGCTTCGCGTCTCACCGAAACCATCATGCCGCCGGAACTGCTGGCCCTGCTCAAACCGGAGGCGGTGAGTCCGCTGGTGGCCTGGCTGGCGCATGAAGACTGTGCGGAAACCAAGGGTCTGTTCGAAGTGGGCGCAGGCTATATCGCCAAGCTGCGCTGGGAGCGTACCGCCGGCCATACCTTTGGCAACGGCCGCGCTTTCAGCGTTGACGATGTGGCGGCGCGCTGGAGCAAGATCACAGATTTCAGCGAGTCCACGCATCCCACGACCACCACGGAGTCCTTCGCTCCCATCATGGAGGGCATCCAGAATCCCAGCCTGGGCGGTAATGAGTTCATCGATCTCGATGTCGCCTCCAAGACCGAGCTGGTGCTGGAATCTGCCTACGATGAACGCGATCTCTCGCTCTATGCCCTGGGCGTGGGTGCGGCCCGCGATCCCCTGGACAAGAACGAACTGAAATACGTTTATGAGCTGGATGGCGATTTCCGTGCCCTGCCCACCTACGGCGCCATGCCGCAGATGAACGCCATGCTCTCCGCCGCCAAAAGCGGGGCGCTGTCGCTGCCGGGCATGAATTTCGGTTTCGAGCGCCTGCTGCATGGCGAGCAGTTCCTGGAAATCCGTCGGCCCCTGCCTGCCAAGGCTAAGTTGAAGCATGTCTTCAAGTTCAAGCAGGCCTTCGACAAAGACCCGAATGCCGTCGTCACCTTTGCCATTTCCTCGCTGGACGAGAATGGCGAAGAGGTGGCTTACAACGAAATGACGTCCTTCGTGAAAGGCGCGGGCGGCTGGGGTGGCGATCGCGGCCCTTCCGGCGAAAGCAATGTGCCACCGGCACGCGAGCCAGATGCCGTCATCGAGGAAAAGACCGACGCCAACCAGACCCTGCTGTATCGCCTTTCGGGTGACTGGAATCCGCTGCATGCCGATCCCGCCTTTGCCCAGGCCTTCGGCTATGACAGGCCCATCCTGCATGGCATGTGCACCTTCGGTTACTGCGGTCGCCATGTCATCAAGGCCTTCTCCGGCAACGACGGGCGCTACTTCAAGAGCATCAAGGTGCGTTTCGCCAAGAGCGTGTTCCCGGGCGATACCCTGGTCACGCGGATGTGGAAGGAATCGGATACGCGCATCATCTTCGAAACCAGCGTCAAGGAACGCAACGAGGTGGTGATCAAGAACGCTGTCGTCGAGCTGCACAAAGAGCTGCCTAAGCCCAAGGCCAAGACGGCGCCGGCAACGGCCGCTGCTGCTCCTGCCGCAGACCAGCCGCAACGCCTGACTGCGGCTGATGTCTTCAGTGTGCTGGCCGAGCATGTAGCCGCGCATCCTGAACTGGTGGACAAGACCAAGACCGTTTTCCAGTTCCGTCTCAAGAGTCCCGAATCGCTGTGGACGCTGGACCTGAAGAATGGTGCAGGCTCCTGTGGCGCCGGTGAAACGCAAAAGCCGGATGTGACACTGGAGCTGGATGAAGAACATCTGGGCACCGTGGTCACGGCCTCGCTGACCGATGTGCAGAAGCTCTTCTTCGGCGGCCAGCTCAAGATCAGCGGCAATGTCATGGCCTCCAACAAACTCATCGTGCTGCAGGACATCAAGCCGCAGCGCTTCGAAGACGCCAAGGCCAGACGCCTGGCCAGCGGTGGTGGCGCAGCAGCCCAGGCTCCTGCCGCCGCAGCGGCCAGCGACAAGCCGGTCACCGCCGACATCTTCGGTGCCATTGGAAAATACATCGCCCAGAACGCCGGCCTGGCGGAGAAGGTGAAGACAGTCTTCCAGTTCCGTTTCACCGAGCCGGACAGCGCCTGGGTGCTGGACCTCAAGAATGGCAGCGGCAGCGTGAGCACCGGCAGCAGCGACAAGGCCGACGTCACACTGGAGCTGACCGAAGCCAATTTCATCGCCATGTGCACCGGTGCTGAAGATGCGCAAAAGCTCTATTTCGGCGGCAAGCTGAAAATCAGCGGCAATGTCATGGCCTCGCAGAAGCTGTCCTTCCTGCAGAAGATGGATCCGCAGCTGGTGGGGGACGAAATGAAGGCGCGTGCAGCAGGCGGTGCTTCGGCGGCTGCTCCCGTGGCGTCCTCTTCGTCAGCAACGCGTGAGGCGCAGGCGCCGGCCATTTTCGCGGCGCTCAAGCAGCGCCTGGCCAGCGGCACCGTCAAAGGCAGCGGCGTGGTGCTGTTCCATGTGCAGGAACCGGAAGCGGCCTGGACGGTGGATTTCACGGCCACGCCGGCCACGGTCAGTGGTGGTGACAAGGAGGGCGTGACCACGCGTCTGCGTATCGCGGATGCCGATCTGGCGGCGCTGGTGCGTGGTGCTGCAGATGCCCGCGATCTCTACCAGCACGGCAAACTGCGTGTGGACGGCGAGCTGTTGCCGGCCCATGCCCTAGGTTTCCTCCAGGGGCTGCTCTAAGCGCCCCTTCACTCCAGGAGAAAAATCATGAAACGTCGCGTCAATGTGATAGGCGTCGGGATGACCAAGTTTGCCAAGCCCGGCAGCAGTCCCGACTACCACGAAATGGCCCGCGAGGCCGGCCTGCTGGCGCTCAAGGATGCCGGCGTGCCCTATGCCGAGGTCGAGCAGGCCTTTGTCGGCTATGTCTACGGCGACTCCACCTGCGGCCAGCGTGCGGTTTATGAGCTGGGCCTGACCGGTATTCCCGTGGTCAATGTGAACAACAACTGCTCCACCGGCTCCACGGCGCTGTATCTCGCACGCCAGGCCATCGAGGGCGGACTGGCCGAGTGCGTGATCGCGCTGGGCTTTGAAAAAATGGAACGCGGTGCCCTGGGCTCCAAATTCAACGATCGTGAAAATCCCATGGGCCAGCATGCCCAGGTGATGCTGGATGCGCAGGGTTTCAGCAGCGCACCCCCGGCCGCGCAGATGTTCGGTGGTGCCGGTCGTGAATACCGCTGGCAGCACGGCACCAAAAAGGAAACCTTCGGCAAGATCGCCGAGAAGGCGCGTCGCCATGCCAGCAAGAATCCCTATGCCTTGTTCGGCCAGGTGCTGTCGCTGGAAGAGATCATGGCTTCGGAAGAAGTGTTTGATCCGCTGACGCGTTTCCAGTGCTGCCCGCCTACATGTGGCGCCGGCGCCGCCATCCTTTGCTCGGATGAGTTCGCGAAGAAGCACGGCATCAAAAATTCCGTGTATATCGCCGCCCAGGCCATGACCACCGACTTCGCTTCCAGCTTTGAAGAGAAAAGCATGATCAAGATGGTGGGATATGACATGACCAAGTCGGCGGCCCGCCAGGTCTATGAAGCGGCCGGCATAGGCCCGGAAGATGTGCAGGTGGTGGAGCTGCATGACTGCTTCACGGCCAACGAGCTGCTCACCTATGAAGGCCTGGGTCTCTGCCCCGAGGGCGGTGCCGAGAAATTCATCTGGGATGAAGACAACACCTATGGTGGCAAATACGTCACCAATCCCTCCGGCGGCCTGTTGTCCAAGGGCCATCCGCTGGGGGCCACCGGCCTGGCGCAATGCACCGAGCTGGTCTGGCAGCTGCGCGGTACGGCCGACAAGCGTCAAGTGGACGGCGCGCGCATCGCCCTGCAGCACAACCTCGGTCTCGGCGGTGCCTGCGTCGTCACCCTGTATCGCCGCGACTGATTTTTTCCCTGACCGCTGAATGACCCTGGAACTCCCTGCCATGAGCCATAAGCAAAGCATCAAGCCCATCCTGCCCACGCGCCGCGATGTGCGTTTCAAACTGCCGGCTGACCGTATCGCCGACTGGCATGACGAGGCGGGCCCGATCTTCACGGCCTTCCTCAACACCTTTTCCATCGTGCTGCCGGTGGGAGAACGCTTCTTCATAGACAGCGTGCGTGCCTACCGCGACCAGATCACCGATCCCGAGCTGAAGAAGGCCGTCACCGCCTTTATCGGCCAGGAAGCCATGCATGGTCGCGAGCACGAGGATTACAACGAAGCGCTGTTTGCGCGCGCACCGATTGCGCCCAAGTTCGAAAGCTTTGTGTTCAAGGTGCTGTCCGGCCTGACCAAATATGCGCCCAAGCCCTTTGCCCTGAGCGGCACCATCGCCCTGGAGCATTTCACGGCCCTGCTGGCGGACAGCGTATTGCGCGAGCCGCGTATTTCCCAAGGCGCGGAGCCGCACTATGCCGCGATCTGGCGCTGGCATGCGCTGGAGGAAACCGAGCACAAGGCCGTGGCTTTTGATGTCTGGGAGACGGTGATGGGGCGCGGGCCTTCCGCCTATGCCCTGCGCGGCCTGGGCCTGGTGCTGGCCACGGTGATTTTCTGGGGGCTGGTGATCCCGGTCTTCCTGGAAGTGCTGCGCACCGAGGGCAAGCTGGGTGATGTGAAGGCCTGGCGCAAATTCATGCGCTACACCATGGGGGATATCGGCCTGCTGCGTATACAGCTGCGTGCCTATGCGGATTATTTCCGTCCGGGCTTCCATCCCTGGGATCATGACAACCGCCATTTCCTGGAGCAGATTGATGCCTTCCTGGAAGAGCAGCAGAGGTTGGCGGCTTGATGCTATAGAAGAGCGTCGTCCCCGCGCAGGCGGGGACCTCCCAAATACAGGCAGGGCGTTGAAAAGGGCCCTGCCCGATTCAGGGAGATTCCCGCCTGCGCGGGAATGACGATAAAAGGAAATAAAAAAGGCTCCTTGCGGAGCCTTTTTTATTTTCCAGACGGGAATCGGACAATCAGAACCGGAACGTCGTCTGCACGCCCCAGGTCTTGGGTGCGCTGATGCTCACCGGCTGCGTGCCCGTATTCGGATTCGCGATCTGGCGCAGGTAGACCGGCGACTCACCCAGCAGGTTGTTGCCGAACACCGAGAACTCCCACTCGCCGTTATGCGGCTGGAA
Organism: Moraxellaceae bacterium; assembly: GCA_036377855.1. Taxonomy (GTDB): domain Bacteria; phylum Pseudomonadota; class Gammaproteobacteria; order Pseudomonadales; family Moraxellaceae; genus UBA2031. Next base: position 1,555 of record DASUXS010000188.1, on the reverse strand, counting down.
GGCGATATGGGCATTGCCCACCCAGTAGGCCGGCGTGGTCTGCAGCGGATCGTTCTGCACGGTGGCATTGTGGTAGATGCTGCTGCGATAGGACCAGTCGGTGGCCAGGATCACATTGCCGAAACCGTATTCCAGCGTGTAATCCGTATCCAGGCGGAAGGACAGTTCAGGCGTGCGGTAGAACTCGTTGCCGCTGGCGTCGAAGGGGCCGGCACCACCAATGGTGTAGATGAAATCATTGTACTGGGACTTCAGATAGCCCAGTGATCCACCCAGACGCCATTCCTGCGTCGGCAGCGCATTGACCTCCACTTCGATGCCTGTCACCTGCCCATCGGACTGGCCAGAGGTGCTGGTGGTCCATTGTGCCGGGGTGGAGGTGGTGTTGAGGAAGGCCCGCTGGATATTCAGCTGGATATTGTCGATATCGTAGTGGAAGAGCGCTGTGTTCACTGTCAGGCGGCCATCCAGCCAGCTGCTCTTCACGCCCAGTTCGTAGTCTGTCAGGGTTTCCGGATCGGTCTGGTAGATATCGTTGTTATTGATGGACTGGTTGAAGCCGCCGGAACGGAAGCCGGTGGCGATGCGGATATAGCCAAGCAAGTCCCTGGTGAACTTGTATTCCGGCGTGATGTCCCAGGTGACCCTGCCCCAGTCTGCACCCTCGCTGAGCTTCGTTGGCTTGGTTCCTGCGGGAAGAGCAACGCCTCCTGGCAGGTACCAGCCGTTTTCACTGACATAGGTGACGCCGCCACCGGTGACGGTCAGCGCCGTCTCCGTGATGTCCTTGTCTTCATAGGTGTAACGCAGGCCCACGGTGAGGGCCAGCTTGTCCGTGAAGTTGTATTTGCTGTTGCCGAAAATGGCGGCACTGAAAGAATCCTGGTCCCAGGAGCTTTCCACGTACTGCTTGGAAGTGGTGCCCACGGCAAAACGCGCGGAGCGGCTCAGGTTGTTGGCCTTGAGGTCGTAGTAATAGGCGCCCACGATCCAGGTCAGGCGCTGGTCCTGCGCCGAGGTCAGGCGCAGCTCCTGGGTGATCTGCTGCGAATCCAGGCTGCCGGTGGAGCTGGTGCGGTTCAGCGTGGTGTTCAGCGGCACGCCCACCAGGGTAAGGCTGTCGCCATCGCGGGTGTTATAGGCGCTGATGGAGGTGAGCGTGGCACTGCCCAGCTGCCAGTTGAATTTCAGTGTGGCGTTGTTGTAGGTGACGCGGTTATAGCCGTCACCGCCCCAGAAGGGACTGTCCACCTGCGGATCGCTGCCATAGGGCGGATAAAAAGTGGTGCCGCCCTGGTTGATGCCGCCGCCCGGATTCACCACGGTGATGTCGGTGCCAGGCTGCGTGGTGGCGCCCACGGTATAGCTGGGGCTGTCGCCGGCATCCACCTGGCGCGTGCTCAGGATGAGCTGGGCGTTCGTGGTATCGGAGAAATTCGCCAGCAGCTGGAAGCGGCCGTTGAAATCCTTGAGCGAGGGACCGGTGCCTCCCGTTGCGATATTCTGCGCCCAGCCATCCGAGGACTCGTAGTAGAACGAGGCGCGTCCGGCCAGC
>DASUXS010000187.1:0-2801 GCA_036377855.1 Moraxellaceae bacterium | reverse complement strand
GCTTGGCGTCGCTGTACTGTTCGTTCTTGAGCGCGTCGTCTGCTTTCTTGCGCAGGTTCGCCAGCACATCGCTGCGTTCACGCGCATAGCGGTCGTCACCGGTGAGCTTGGCCAGGTCGTCCAGCACGGCCAGCTTCTGGCCCATGTCGTTTTCGGTCAGGCGCGCCAGCTGGTTCTGCTGCGAGGTGATGCGGGCCTGGGTGCGGCCCTTGAGTTCATTCAGCTCGGTGGCCAGCTTGCTGTGCATGTCCGGCGACCATTTCTGCATTTTCGGCAGCTTGGCGATCTGCGCCTCTATCACCGGCAGCGGCACCAGGCCGCTGGCCGTGGCCTGCTGGTTGAGTTCGCTGTGGATTTCCTGGTCCAGCTTGGTGGCCAGCTGCTTGCCGATCTGGTTGAGCTGGGCCTGGGCCTGCTGGCCTTCGGGGGAGTTGAGCTTCTGGCCGGCCAGTTTGGCGGCGTACTGGTCATAAACCGCTTCCAGGCTGCTGTTCTGCTGCGCCGCCTGCAATTCCTGCTGCGTCATCGGTTTGGGGCCGGAGGCACAACCGGCCAGGCTGACGGCCAACGCGATTCCTGTAAGCGTAAGACGAGACATGCGTATCCCCTGCATGAAGAAAAAAACCGGGGCCGGACACGGCCCCAACAAGCCTTGGAGTCTATCGGGACGGGCGGCGCCGGGAAAGGCGCCCCCTCTCTCTGAATGTAGCTGCCGGACAGGAGAAAGCTTAGGAGCTGGCCGCGTCCGCCGCCCGCTGCCAGCGCGTGAACAGCATGGCGGCCACGACACAGCCCACGATCAGCAGCAGCCGCAGCAGGGCGAGCTGGCCGGGCAGGCCGGGCGCATAGGCGGCGAGCACGGCCAGGCAGAAATACAGCAGGAGCAGCAGCACCAGCCAGACCGCGCTCATGGCCCGTGCCTGGCGCAGGGCGGGAATGAAAAGGGCCAGCGGCAGCAGCTTGAGCACGATGACAAAGACCGTGGCGGCCAGCTGGGGTGGGGGATGCAGCAGGGTTTCCACGGCCATCACCAGCATCAGCAGCAACAGGCAGGCGAGGGTGGCCTGCTGGCCCCGGCGGGCTTTTTCGACAGGGCTCATCAGTTTGCCTTCCGGCTGTGGCGGGCAAGGCGGCGACCCAGGGCCAGGGCCAGCGCCGTTTCCTGCTCGTCCACCGCACGCTGGTTGTCGCTGCCGGCCAGGTGGCTGGCGCCATAAGGCGTGCCACCGCCGGTGGTGCGCACCAGGCCGGGCTCCGCGTAGGGAATGCCCAGCAGCACCATGCCGTGGTGCAGCAGCGGCAGCATCATGCTGAGCAGGGTGCTTTCCTGGCCACCATGCGGCGAGCTGGTGGAGGTAAAGACGCAGGCGGGCTTGTCGATGAGCGCGCCGTTCAACCACAGGCTGCTGGTACCGTCGAGGAAATATTTCAGCGGCGCGGCCATATTGCCGAAACGGGTGGGGCTGCCCAGGGCCAGGCCGCTGCAGCCGGCGAGGTCGTCCAGGTCGCAGTAGATGTCGCCGCTGTCGGGAATGTCGGATTCCGTGGCTTCGCAGACGGTGGATACCGCAGGCACCGTGCGCAGCCGCGCCTCCACGCCTTCGCTTTCAATGCCACGGGCAATGGCCTGCGCCAGCTGGCGCGTGGCGCCGTGGCGGCTGTAATACAGGACCAGGACATAGGCGCTCATTGCAGCAGCTCCAGGATTTTTTCCGGGGGCCGGCCGATGATGGCGCGACGGCCCTGGATGGCGATGGGGCGCTCTATGAGTTTGGGATGCGCCACCATGGCGGCGATCAGGGCTTCGTCGTCCAGCTGGGGATCGTCCAGGCCCAGGGCCAGGTATTCCTCTTCCTTGCGCCGCAGCAGTTCGCGGGCGGGCAGGCCGAGCTGGCGCAGCAACTGCCGCAGCGCGGCGGCATCCGGCGGTGTGTCGAGGTAGCGCACGATGCGGGGTTCCACGCCGCGGGCCTGCAGCAGCGCCAGCGCTTCGCGTGATTTCGAGCAGCGCGGATTGTGATAGAGGGTGACCATGGCCGGTTTTCCTGGGCTGTTGTGTGACAGGAGTGGCCCGGATTGTAGCCGAGACCCGGGCGGGCTCGACAGCACGCAGCCCGGCAGGAATACTTGCGCCAGACCCCGGCAGGACAGGATATGCAAAAGCGGCGTGATTTCGGCAAGTACAAGGCCTGGGACTTCATACGTTTCGTGGCCCGGCACTATATGGCGGACAATTGCCGCCAGCAGGCCATGGTACTGACCTATACCACGCTCTTCGCCGTGGTGCCGGTGATGACGGTGACGTTTTCCCTGCTCTCCGCCATTCCCTCCATGCAGCATGTCAGCATCGACATCCAGAACTTCGTGTTCCGGCATTTCATTCCGCGCACCGGCATGATGGTGCAGCAGCGCCTGCAGGAATTTTCCGAACAGGCCAGCCATCTCACCGTGATCGGCCTGGCCATGCTCATCGTGACCGCGCTCATGATGCTGGTCACCATAGAAAAATCCTTCAACCACATCTGGCATGTGAAGCAGGAACGCAAGGGCATCGTCAGCTTCCTGCGCTACTGGGCGGTGCTCAGCCTGGGGCCCCTGCTGCTGGGACTGGGCTTCGCGATTTCCTCCTATCTCGCCTCCATGCAGATTTTCCATACCGCGGCCGATGCCGTGGGTGGCTTTGTGCCGGGCATGCGGCTGCTGACCTTCGTGTTCACGGCCCTGGCCTTCACGCTGCTGTATGTCACCGTGCCCAACTGCAAGGTGCCGCTGAAATACGGTTTTGTGGCCGGGCTGTTCGC
>DASUXS010000186.1:0-7954 GCA_036377855.1 Moraxellaceae bacterium | reverse complement strand
GAGGCTGGTGGCAGCGCAGAAGTCATGGCCTGCCATATCGGCGAGATGGAGCAGATTGAAAAAGTGTTTGCCGATATCACGGCCAAGCACGGCCGCCTGGACATCCTCATCAACAATGCAGCTGCCAATCCTTATTTCGGCTCCATCCAGGACACGGACCTGGCGGCCTTCAACAAGACCGTGGACGTGAACATCCGCGGCTATTTCTTCATGTCCTCCTATGCCGTGAAGCTGATGGCCAAGAACGGTGGCGGCAGCATCGTCAACGTGGCCTCGGTGAATGGCGTCATTCCCGGCGGCTTCCAGGGCATCTACTCCATCACCAAGGCGGCCGTGATCTCCATGACCAAGGCTTTTGCCAAGGAAGTGGCGCCGCTGGGCATACGCGTGAATGCGCTGCTGCCGGGGGCCACTGAAACCAAGTTCGCTTCGGCGCTGACGCAGAATCCGGTCATCCTCAACGAACTGCTCAAGCATGTGCCGCTGAACCGCGTGGCGCAGCCGGATGAAATGGCCGGCGCCGTGCTGTACCTGGTATCGCCGGCGGCCAGCTACACCACGGGCACCTGCCTGAACGTGGATGGCGGCTACCTGCTGGTTTGAATAAAACATCAAGGAAAGGGAGCGTTTCATGAATCTGGCAGCCAATATCCTGGTCGGCTTTGTAGCCCTGCTGCATCTGTATTTCCTGGTGCTGGAAATGTTCCTGTGGACAAAACCCCTGGGCCGCAAGGTCTTCGGCCTGAAGGCGGACTTTGCTGAACAGAGCAAGGCGCTGGCGGCCAACCAGGGCCTGTACAACGGTTTCCTGGTAGCGGGCCTGGTGTGGGGACTGCTGCTGGGGCCGGACGGTTTTCCGCAAAAAGTGTTTTTCCTGTCCTGCGTGATCGTGGCCGGCGTCTTTGGCGGTGCCACGGTCAGCAAACGTATTGTCCTGGTGCAGGCCATGCCGGCGGTGATCGCGCTGGCCTTGGTCTATATGGCCCGCTGATTCACGGCCGCAGATTCCTGGAGAGAAAAAAATGAAAGCCGTTCTTTGCAAACAGCATGGCCTGCCTGAAACCCTGGTGGTGGAAGACATCGCATCGCCAGTGCCGGGGCCCAAACAAGTGCTGATCAGCGTGAAGGCCTGTGGCGTGAATTTCCCCGACACCCTCATCATCCAGAATCTCTACCAGTTCAAACCGGCCTTGCCGTTTTCACCGGGTGGAGAACTGGCCGGCGTGGTGAAAGCGGTGGGCGAGGGCGTGAAGCATCTGCAGGTGGGGCAGCCGGTGCTGGCTTTTACCGGCTGGGGCGGGTTTGCCGAGGAAGTGCTGGCGGATAGCAAACAGGTGGTGCCGCTGCCGCCCGGCCTGGATTTCGCCGTGGCCGCTGCTTTCATGATGACTTACGGCACTTCCTACCACGGCCTGCGTGACCGTGCGCAAATCCAGCCCGGTGAAATCCTGCTGGTGCTGGGCGCCGCGGGCGGTGTCGGTCTTGCCGCCATCGAGCTGGGCAAGAAGATGGGAGCGCGCGTGATTGCGGCGGCCTCCAGCGCGGAAAAACTGGCGGTGTGCAAGGAGCACGGCGCCGATGAAGTCATCAACTACGAAACCGAAGACCTCAAGGAGCGCGTCAAGGCGCTGACCGATGGCCATGGCGCGGACGTGATCTACGATCCGGTGGGCGGCAAATACGCCGAGCCGGCGCTGCGTTCCATCGCCTGGAAGGGGCGCTACCTCGTGGTGGGGTTTGCCGCCGGTGACATCCCCAAGATTCCGCTCAACCTGGCCCTGCTCAAGGGCTGCGCCATCATGGGCGTGTTCTGGGGCGATTTCGCCACGCGTGAGCCGCAGGCCAATATGGCCAACGGCATGCAGCTATTCCAGTGGCTGATGCAGGGCGAGCTGAAGCCGCATGTGTCGCAGCGCTATCCCCTGGAAAAGGCGGGCGAGGCTTTGCGTGCGCTGATGGAGCGTCGCGTCACCGGCAAGATCGTGCTTTTGCCCTGAGGATGATGCACCCATGAAAAAGGTCGCTTTGCTGTCGGGGCTTCTGCTGTTACTGGGGCTGGGCTGGCTGCTGTTCAGTCCTTCCGCCTTGAGGGCCGTGGCCTGGACACCGGCCGCGGCACCGGCCATGACCGGCGTGCTGTCTGCCAATACCGATCTGCAGAAGGCCGAGCTGCTGGCCCGCGGCGAAATCCACGGTCCGGAAGACATTGCCTTTGATGCGCAGGGTCGCCTGCATGCCGGCCTGGAAGATGGCCGTGTGGTCCGCATTGAAAATGGAAAAGTGCTCACGCTGGTGAACACCGGCGGCCGTCCGCTGGGCCTGGCCTTTGATGCGGCGGGCAGTCTCGTCATCTGCGACTCCAGCAAAGGCCTGCTCAAGCTCAGTCCGGATGGCCAGCTCAGCACCCTGGTGACGGCGGTGGATGGCGTAGCGCTGAATTTCACAGATGACCTGGCGATTGCCGGCGACGGCAGGATTTATTTCAGCGATGCCAGCACCAAGTACCGGCAGCCGGATTATGTGGTGGACCTGCTGGAGGGCCGGCCCTATGGCCGTCTTTATGTCTACGATCCGGCCACGGGTGAGGCCAGGCTGCTCTTGAAAGACCTGTATTTCGCCAATGGCGTGGCGCTGTCAAAAAATGAGGATGCCGTCTTTGTGGCGGAAACCTATCGCTACCGTTTGCGCAAGCTCTGGCTGGCCGGTCCCAAGGCGGGGCAGGTGGAGATCGTGGCGGACAACCTGCCGGGCATGCCGGACAACATCAGCAGCGATGGCAAGGGCACGATCTGGATTGCGCTGCCCACGCCGCGCAAGGCCATTGCCGATGTGTCTGCGGAGCATGCCTGGATGCGCGACCTGATGTTCAAGCTGCCGCGCGCCTTGTGGCCCAAGCCGGAAAAATACGGCCTGGCGGTGGCGGTGGACGAGAAGGGCAGGCTGCTGCGCAGCCTGCATGACCCGTCTGGCGAAAACCTGAGGATGATTACTTCGGTGCAGGCCCAGGGTGGGCATCTGTATTTCGGGTCGCTGTCGAATGATCGTATTGGCAGGCTTTGAAAGGTCCAGTCCGTTCTCTCGCCGTTCGCCCTGGGCTGGTCGAAGGGTAGCTGCTTTTTTCCGGCGCCGCTAAAGACGCTGGGCCCCGGCCTTCGCCGGGGCGACAGTGGTTTTATTGGCGGATGATTGAGTTCTTCAGAAGGGCAGGTGGGTCAGTGCCGCCTTGCCCAGGCCCAGCAGCAGGCCGATAAACGCGCCCACCACCACGCCGTTCACGCGGATCATGTGCAGGTCGCCGCCGACTTCGGTTTCTATCTTGGCGATCATCTCGCGCGTATCCCAGTCGTGAATCTTCTCGCTGACATAGGCGATGATGGCGTCGGCATAGTCCGTGGTGAAGGTGACCACGGCTTCCTCGATCTCGTGGTTGAGCAGGGTGCGTACGCGTTCATTGGTCTGCAGGTGTTCGCCAAGACGCATCAGCACGCCCTTGATATTGCTGGCCAGGCCGGAGTCGTCACGCTCCAGGTCGCGCTTCACCGCATCGCGCATGATGACGATGGCGCCGGTCATGAACTTGACCACGGATTCGCTGTCGGCCAGGGCATTCTTGGTGGCATTCAGGCGCTTGGAGGCTGAAGAGCTTTTCTTGCGCAGGTCCTTCATCAGCTGGCTGGCATGTTCTTCCAGCCTGACGCGCCAGGGATGCTCGCGGTCTTCCAGCAGGTTTTCCACCTGCGCCATGAAGGTGTTGATGGTGCGCTGCTGCACATCAATGCCGATCAGGCTGGCGCCCCAGGCCAGGCTGCCCACACCCAGTTCCTCGAAAATCGTGGCCGCCACTTCACGGGCTTTTTCCGGATTGGCCTTGATCCATTTGTCCGCCGCATCCAGGCCACGCTGCAGGGCTTCGTGGTGGAAGTCGTTTTCCAGCACGGCGCGCAGCATCTCGCTGGCCATATGGTGTATGGGCGTGTTCTTGGCCCATTCCACGGCGTTCTGCTGGATGAATTCCTCGATGTCGCGGCTTTCAAACACCTGCAGCAGGCGCGGGCCCACGCGCTGTATGAAGTCGGTGACCATGAGCACGTTTTCTTCTTCCGCCAGCCAGCGCCCCATGATCATGCTGGGATCGGTGCTTTGCAGGGATTTGCGCACCACGGGCGCCGCCAGGAAGTTTTCCTGCACGAAGCGGCCCATGGACTCGGCAATGCGTGCCTTGTTGCGCGGAATGATTTCCGTGTGCTCCAGCAGCAGGCGCGGCACCGGAATCTTGCCGAAGGGATTGCGGAAGAGCACGGTCACCGCATACCAGTCGGCCAGGCCGCCGACGACGCCGGCTTCCGCCGCCAGGACCAGGATGCTCAGCGGCGTGGCCTGGGCCGGCAGCAGTTTTTCCAGCACCAGGAACACCACCCACAGCGTGGCGGCGGTGATAAGGGCGAGATTGGCCAGGGCGCGGCTGCGGTTCAGGCTGGGGATGGCGTGCTTGTTGTTTTGCTGCATGGTGGGGGACGACATGGGCAGGAGAGGTAATCAAAGAATTAGCGCACGCTACCCAAGTCGCCGGGCACTGGCAATTGCAGGGCCGACCGGCCTGTCGGGCGGTTCAGCCCTTGAAGCTGGACATGCCGAAATCCCCGAAAGGCTCGTCGCGATCACGCACCGCCTGTTTGAAGCCGGCCTCGGCGGCGCGCTGCTGGAAGGCATAGCCCTCGCGGGTATGGCGGGTGATGCCGTCGAAGACCGTGCCCAGCAGCTGGGTCGTCTGCAGGCCCTGCTGCATCACCGACTGGTTCAGCAGCAGCTTCATCATCATGAGCTGGTTCACCGGCATGCGGGCGATACGCGCCAGCAGGATTTCAAAGCGCTCATCCAGCTGCTCGGCCGGGGCGGATTCAATGGCCAGGCCCCATTCCCGTGCCTCCTTGCCGGACAGGCAATCGCCCGTGAACAGCAGGCGCTTGGCTTTTTCCAGGCCCAGGCGGTGGAACCACAGCGAGGTGGTGGGCGAGCCCCAGACACGGGCCGGCGGATAGCCGATCTTGGCATCGTCGGCGATCACCAGCAGGTCCGAGCACAGCGCCATGTCGGTGCCGCCGGCCACGCAGAAGCCGTGCACCTTGCAGACCACGGGCTTGTCGGAATGGAAAAGGCTCATGAAGCCTTTCACATTGCGGCTCATGCCGGCGTAGTCGGTCATGGCATCCCAGGTCTGGCCGGGAATGTGGTTCTGCATCTGCACGCGCGGATCCACCGGCGAGCCTTCGGGGAAATCGTTGCTGCCGGTGTGGTCGAAGGCCAGGCGTTCGGCGCTGTCCACGAGATCATAGCCACCGCAGAAACCGTTGCCGTTGCCCGACAGGGCGATCACATGCACGCCCGGATCGAGATTGGCGCGCTCCACGCAGCCCGCGAGTTCGCGCGGCATGTCCATGGTGATGCCATTGCCGCGCGCAGGGCGGTTCAGCGTGATACGGGCGATACGGCCGGTGACCTCGTAGGTCATGGTTTTGAGCGTGTCCATGGGGCTTCCTGTGTTGTGCGTGAAAGGGGAAATCAGTTTTCAAAATCGCCGTGGCGGCCGCTGCCGCCGCTGAAACGGCCGGCGCCGGCCACGGTCTCGCCGGATTGCAGCGTGCGCAGGCCCTGCGCGAATTCATTCACCAGCGCGGTGTGTTCGTCGTGGCCCCATTGCTCATAGGCACTGCGGCGGTCACCGCGCAGGCAGGCTTGTGGAAAGGCGGCGATCTGCAGCGCCAGTGCTTCTGCCGCCGCCATCAGCTCGCCGTTTTTCACCACGCGGTTGGCCAGGCCGATTTGCAGGGCCTCGTCCGCCGCCACCGGACGCCCCGTAAGAATCAGGTCCAATGCGCGGCTCATGCCGATGGCACGTGGCAGGCGCACCGTGCCGCCATCGATGAGAGGCACGCCGAAACGGCGGCAGAACACCCCGAAGACGGCGCTTTCATCCGCCACGCGCAGGTCGCACCAGAGGGCCAGCTCCAGGCCGCCGGCCACGCAATAGCCGGAGACCGCGGCGATCACGGGTTTGCTGAGCTGGAACCGGGAGGGGCCCATGGGCCCCTGGTCGAAGGCGCTGTCCTCGGGCGGGGTCAGGCGGTTGGCGCGCTCCGGTTCGCCTGCGGCCACGGCCTTGAGGTCGGCGCCGGCACAGAAATGGCCACCGGCGCCCGTGAGGATGGCCACGGACAGCTCGGGGTCGCCCTCGAACTGCAGCAGGGCCTCGGCCAGGGCGCGGGCGGTGGGGCCATCCACGGCATTGCGGGCCTGCGGGCGATTGAGGGTGACGATGAGCAGGGGCGGGCGGCGTTCGATAAGGACGGGGTCCATGGCGGTCTCCATGCCGGGGCGAATAATTACAGCTAGTGATCTTGCAATGACATCCTATGTAACATTACGATTGTCGGCAACATGTGCAATGTGAAGTAATTAAACCTCCATGGCCCCCAATCCCCGCCATCTCATCCTCAAATTCCTGCTGGGCGCCGAAGGCGAGGCCATGAGCGCCCGCGAGGCCGTGGCCGCCTGCGGCCTGTTCGGCATACGCGAGAACAGCGTGCGCGTGGCCCTGGTGCGCCTGGCCGCGGCCGGCATGATCGAAGCCGCAGGTCGCGGTGCCTATCGCCTGGGCGCCAATGCCACCGGCCTGGCCGAAGACGTCAGCACCTGGCGCGCCGCGGAATCGCGTGTGCGCGACTGGAGCGGGGCCTGGATCGCCGTGTACTGCGGCGCACTCAGCCGCAGCAACCGCGCCGCCCTCAGCCGGCGCGACCGCGCCCTGGACATGCTGGGCTTCCGCGAAATCGACCATGAATGCTTTGTGCGTCCCGACAATCTGGTCGGTGGCGTGGCCGCGGTACGCGAACGTCTCTATAAGCTGGGCCTGGATTCTGCGGCCGCCGTTTTCCTGGCCACCGAATTCGATGCCGCGCGTGAAGCGCGCGTGCGTGAGCTCTGGGATGGCGCGGCGCTGACACGTTCCTACCGCCAGACCCGTGAACAGCTGGAGCGCTGGCTGGCGCAGGAAGGCGAGCTGGAACGCGATGTCGCGGCGCGTGAATCCTTTTTGATGGGCAGCACCGCCATACGCCAGCTGGTCTTCGATCCGCTGCTGCCCGATCCGCTGGTGGATACTGCGGAACGCCGTGCTTTCGTCGACACCGTGCTGCGTTACGACACACGCGGCCACCAGATCTGGCGCCAGCTGCGCCTGATTCCCCTTCCCGGCAGCGAAGCCGCTGCCAGCGCCACCCACTGACAGGTAGCCCAGCAATGACGGCCATGATTCCGGATTCCGCCACCCCCACTGAAATGCCCGCCGCCACGCGCCGCAAGGTCACGGAAATCTTCACGCGTGAAGAAATCCGCATGCTCACCGAGCGTTCGGACCTCATGGGTTTTGCCGCGGTGGGCTTTACCTGGGGCGTGATCATCGCCACTTTCGCCGTGCTGGCCTGGGCCGTCACGCAGCCGCTGTGGCTGGCCATCCCGGTGTTCGTGCTGGGCTTTGTCGTGATGGCGGGCCGCCACCTGGGCCTGGCCATCCTGCATCATGAAGCGGCGCACAAGACGCTGTTCAAGACGCCCTGGCTGAATGACTTTGTTGGCGACTGGTTCTGCGCCCGCCCCATCTGGAATGATGTGAAGAAATACCGCGTGCACCATCTGCAGCACCACAGCAAGACCGGGCAGCCGGAAGACACCGATCTTTCCCTGGTGGCACCTTTTCCGGTGTCGCGGGCTTCGCTGGCGCGCAAGTTCGCGCGTGACCTGCTTGGCCTCACCGGCCTGAAATATTTTGTCGGCCGTTTCATGATGGATGCCGGCATCGTCAAATGGACAGTGGCCAACGATGTGGTGATGCTGCCGCAGGAAGGCCGCAAGTGGTGGGATTATCCGCGTGCGTTGCTGGTGAACGGCGCCGGCATGC
>DASUXS010000185.1:0-3159 GCA_036377855.1 Moraxellaceae bacterium | reverse complement strand
GCGTGCCCTGGTGCAGCAGCTGGTAGAACGCGTGCTGCGCATTGGGACCGACATCGCCCCAGAGCACCGGGCAGGTGGAATAGTCCAGTGCCAGGCCGGCACGGCTCACGGATTTGCCATTGCTTTCCATTTCCAGCTGCGTGAGATAGGCCGGGAAGAATTTCAGGCGGCCGTCATAAGGCAGCACGGCATGGGCGCGTATGTCCAGGAAGGTGGCATTCCACACGCCGACAAGACCCAGCAGCACGGGCAGGTTCTGCTCCAGCGGCGTGGTGCGGAAATGGCGGTCCATGAAATGCGCGCCGGCCAGCATCTCGCGGAAAGCCGGCATGCCGATCTGCAGCGCAATGGGCAGGCCTATGGCCGACCACAGCGAGAAACGTCCGCCCACCCATTCCCAGAACTCGATCTGGTTGGCCGCGGGAATGCCCCACTCCGTCATGCGGTCGGGACGCGCCGACACGCCGATGAAGTGGTGGCTGAGCATGAGGTCTTCGTCACCGGTTTCTTCCAGCATCCACTGCAGCGCCGTGCGCGCATTGGACAGCGTATCCACCGTGGTGAAGGATTTGGAAGAAATGATGAAGAGCGTGGTTTCCGGTTTCAGGGACCCCAGCAGGTCGGCGATCTGGGTACCGTCGATGGAGCTCACGAAATGCAGGTTGAGTTCGCGCGCTGCCGGCGGCGTGAATTCGCCCAGCGCCTTGCAGGCCATGAAGGGACCGAGATCGGAGCCCCCCACGCCGACATTCACCACATCGCGTATGGGCTTGCCGGAATAGCCGCGCCACTGCCGCGAATGGATGCGCCGCACCACGTCTTCCATGCGCACCAGGCTGGCATGCACACCCGGCACCACATTGTCCGGGCCGGCACAGACCACTTCATTGGGCTGGGCACGCAGGGCCGTGTGCAGGGCCGCACGCTGCTCGGTATTGTTGATGGCCGCGCCATCCATGAGCGCCGCGATCTCTTTCTTCAGGCTGCAGGCCTGGGCCAGGGCGAGCAGGCCCTGCAGCTCCTCGGCGCCCAGGCGCTGCTTGCTGAAGTCCAGGCTGAGCGGGCCGGCGCTGCAGGTCAGGTCGCTGGCGCGGTCCGGGTTGCTCCACATGTCGCGGAGATGGCGATGCTGCATCTCGCGGGCCCGACCGGACAGGTATTGCCATTCAGGCAGGTTGCTTCGCTGACTCATAAGCTTTCCCGGCCTCAGACTGCGTGGTTGCGCAGCCATTCGCGCAACGGGGCCGCCAGGGCCGGATCCTTGAGGGCATAGGCCAGGTTGGCCTGCAGATGCCCGAGCTTGTTGCCGCAGTCATAGCGGGTGCCGCGGAAACGGTGGGGACGGAAGTCGATAGCGGCCAGCAGGGCGGCAATGCCGTCGGTGAGCTGGATTTCCCCGCCGGCGCCGGGCTTGACCTCTTCCAGGGCCGCGAAGATTTCGGGCGGCAGGATGTAGCGACCCACCACCGCCAGGGTGCTGGGCGCCACCGCCGGCTTGGGCTTTTCCACCAGGCCGGAAATGCGTTCACCTTGCAGGGACACCACACCATAACGGTCGGTCTGGTCGCGGGGCACTTCTTCCACGGCCAGCGAGCAGGCACCCGTTTCACGGTACAAAGTGACCATATCTGTCAGGCAGCCGGCGTCCGGACCATCAATCAGGTCGTCCGGCAGCATCACCGCAAAGGGACGCTTGCCCACCACCTGGCGGGCGCAAAGCACGGCATGGCCCAGGCCCAGGGCCTGCGGCTGGCGCACCGCGGAGACAGACATGCCAGCGGGCAGCACTGCCTGCACCTGGGCCAGCAGCGCGTCCTTGCCACGGGCGGCCAGCATGGCCTCCAGTTCCCAGGAACGATCGAAATGGTCCTCGATGGCACGTTTACTGCTGCTGGTGACCAGCACAATTTCCCGGATACCCGCCCGGGCAGCCTCTTCCACGGCCAGCTGGATCAGCGGCACATCCACGATGGGCAGCATTTCCTTGGGCACCACCTTGGTGGCAGGCAGGAAACGGCTGCCCAGACCGGCAACCGGGAAGACGACGACATCAATGGTCACTACCGCAACTCCATGTGGCCAAAAGGGACAGGGCGGGGATTGTACTGAGGTGGCGGGGGATTTGTCCCACCGCGCTTGTGCAGGACAAGGCAGCCCACCCGCCGCTGGCTCAGAAAACAGGCGCCTTGGAACAAACTTGTCACTATAATCCGCCCCCTTGCACCAGGGGACCGACCCGCCAGCACGGAAGCCGGGCTGTGGGTCTTATAAAGCAATGGAGCTTTACCGATGCCGCTGAACCGGGGCGTACTGAACAGCCAACAAAAGACCGTCGACTTTTTCAGCCGGCTGCTGGACATGTCGCTGCTCGCCGGTTGCCTGGCCTTTGCCTACGACGTCCTGAACCTGGACTGGACCGACCTCACCACCCTCCACCTGCTGCTGGCCTTCCTGTATTTCCAGCTGTTTGCCGCCCTGACCGGCCTCTACAGTTCCCAGCGCAGCCATACGCTCTTCCAGCAGTACGGACAGGTGACCATCAGCCTGATCGGGACCTTCATGCTGCTGGCGCTCACCGCCTACATCAGCCACCGCTTCATGCCGGTAGCCGGCCGCAAACGCATGCTGCTGTGGTTTTTCAGCAGCACGGTTTCCCTGTGCGCCATCCGCCTGGTCTACCGCAGCATGCTGGCCTGGCTGCGCCGACAGGGCTTCAACACCCGCTGCGCCGCCGTCGTCGGTACCGGTCCGCTGGGGCTGGCCCTGGCGGAAAAGCTTGCCACCCACACCTGGATGGGCATACGCATCGGCGGCTTTTATGACGAAAACCCGGATGTGCAGGGCGACGGCATCGTGGTGCGGGGCAATGTCGAGGCCCTGATCCGCGACGCCACCGCCGGCCTCTACGAAAACATCTACATCGCCCTGCCCCTGGCCTCCCAGGAGCGCATACGCGAACTCACGGACCGGCTCAGCGATACCACGGCCTCGGTTTATTTCGTCCCCGACGTCTTCGTGTTCGACCTGATGAACGCCCGCCACAACAGCATCGACGGCATCCCGGTGATCAGCATCTATGACACCCCGTTCAGCGTCACCGACAATCTCATCAAACGCGGTTTCGACATTTTCGGCAGCCTCGCCATCCTGCTCGGCATT
>DASUXS010000184.1:0-3246 GCA_036377855.1 Moraxellaceae bacterium | reverse complement strand
GTCGTGTTGCCGCGAAGGGTAGGCATTGCAGCAGACCGGGTAGCCGGCCTGCTGCAATGCGCTTTCCATCTTTTGCATGGAGTTGGCGCTGCGCGCCAGTCCATGCAGAAGCACTACGGGTTCAGTGGCAACGACATCGGCATAGCCGGCAGTTGCATATCCCAACATCGCGGCCAGCGCGGCCGTTCTCATACCCTTTTTCATGTCCGGCTCCGCAGCGCGCTGACATATTCCAGGTCACTGCGGCGCTTCACACCTGTCACGAACTTGATGCTGTCCTCCAGGCCCTTCCAGAAGCCGATCTTTTCCAGCACCGGATTCAGGTAGTTGGTGATCACGCAGTAGTTCGTATTCCTTTCACCGCTGTGGTGCTTGGCATGCTCGCGCGGGGTCTGCAGGATTTTCTTCTGCTGCAGCCAGGTCACGAACTTGGGATTTTCACGCGGGCCCTGGTGCGCCCATTTGTGGATCTGGTTGGCGTTGATGGTCAGCAGCACGAAGAACAGCAGCCAGAAACTGAAGGTGTGGGTGAGCAGGCTGGCCAGCACCACCACCAGGCCGATCAGCAGCAGGTCGCTGGAACTGTCCCACCAGCTTTTCTGCAGGAATTCGCGGGGCCGGGCATGGTGGCGCAGGTTCTCCTCGGCAATGCGGCCGACCAGCTTCATGCCGGGCCGGGCATAGGCATCCTCCAGCCAGTGCACCAGGCCGGACACGAAGTCGGCCATGAACACCGTGAAGAAGAACTTGATGAGAAACATGATGAGCTCCTGCCATCTGGCTTGGTCCGCGCCGGGCCGGTTGGCCTGGCGATGGGCGCAGCATGCGAGGGGTCAGGGCGGGAATAAATACTCATGTTTACTGGTATTGGAATCCGATACCTTATGGCTTATTGTCCGGGACAAACCTGCCCGGAGCCTGCCATGGCCAGTTCGGAACAGCTGATCGCCACCCTGAAAAAGGTCCTGAAATCGCGGGGCCGCACCTATGCCGACCTGGCCCTGGGCCTGGGCCTGTCCGAAGCCAGCATCAAACGCCTGTTTTCCGAGAAGACGTTTACGCTGCAGCGGCTGGAAGAGGTTTGCCGTTACCTGGAAATGGATATTTTCGAGCTGGCACGCATGGCGCGTGGCGAATCGGATGCCGTGCGCCAGATGACCATGGCGCAGGAAGAGTTGCTGGCCTCTGACCGCAAGCTGCTGGGCCTGTTCTATCTGCTGATGAACAACCGTGAGTTGCCGGACATCCTGCAGGAATACGACATGACCGAGCCGGAAGCCATACGCCTGCTGGTCAAGCTGGACCGCGCCCGGCTGATCGAGCTGCTGCCAGGCAACCGGGTGCGCCTGCGCGTGTCGCGCCAGCTGCGGCACCGTCCTGACGGCCCCCTGCGGCAGAAACTGGGTCCGGACATGGTGAATGAATTCCTGTCCGTGCGTTTTGATGAGCACGGCGGCCATTTCCGTTTTGAAGTGGGAGAGCTGTCGCCGGCATCCGCCGCCATACTGCAGCGCAAGCTGGACCGGCTGGCGGCAGAGTTCTATGAGCTGTCCGAGCTGGATACCAACCTGCCGCCCGGGGAGCGCTCCATCTACGGCATTGCCGTGGGCTTGCGTCCCTGGAGTGCGGCCACGGAAATCTCCGGACTGCGCCGGCGCAGCACGCCCGGCAACCAACGCAGCGCGACGGGTAAGCAACGCAGCGCGACGGACAAAAAGAAGGGATAATCCCGCCACTTCCATCCAGTCGTTACCACCATCCCATGAATGCCAGTCCCCCTGAAAGAAAGCGTGTCGCCGTCATCGGTGGTGGTCCTGCCGGCCTGATGGCGGCCGAGGTGCTGGCAGCGGGTGGCGTGGCCGTGCACGTCTATGACGCCATGCCTTCCGTGGGGCGCAAATTCCTGCTGGCCGGCGTGGGCGGCATGAATATCACGCATGCCGAACCCCATGCCGACTTTGTCCGGCGCTATGGCAACCACGCTGCGGAAGTCGGGCAGTGGTTGCAGTCCTTTGACGCTGGCAAATTGCGCGACTGGGTGCATGGCCTGGGCATAGAAACCTTTGTCGGCAGCTCGCAACGCGTTTTTCCCCGTGACATGAAGGCGGCTCCTTTGCTGCGCGCTTGGCTGCATCGCCTGCGCGAAGCGGGCGTGGTTTTCCATAAACGCCACCGTTTCTGCGGCTGGAGCGAAGACGACGAACTCTGTTTCACCACACCGGATGGCGAGCAACGCAGCAAGCCCGATGCCGTGGTGCTGGCCTTGGGGGGCGGCAGCTGGTCGCGCCTGGGTTCCGATGGTGCCTGGCTGCCCTGGCTGGCGGCTCGCGGTGTTCAAACACGTGCCCTGCAACCCAGCAACTGCGGTTTTGAAGTGGCATGGACTGATTTCCTGCGGGAGCGTTTCGCCGGAGTACCGCTGAAATCCGTGGTGGCCAGTCATAGCGATGCCCATGGCCAACTGCATCGTCGCGAAGGTGAATGCGTGGTGTCAGTCCATGGCTTAGAGGGCAGCCTGGTGTATGCGCTGTCGGCGGCCTTGCGTGACAGCATTGCCGCGCAGGGTGAAGCGCAGTTGCTGCTGGACCTGGCGCCGCATCGTACGCAGGAAGCCTTGCAACAGGCCTTGTCGCGTCCCCATGGCAAAGAGTCGCAATCCAATCACTGGCGCAAGGCCGCAGGCATTGAAGGCGTAAAGGCGGCGCTGCTGCGTGAAGTGCTGCCCCCTGAAGAAAGCAGGGATGCCGAAAAGCTGGCTGCCACCATCAAGGCTCTGCCATTGCGCCTGCTGCGACCGCGCCCCATCGATGAAGCCATCAGCACCGCCGGTGGGGTGTCCTTTTCCGCGCTTGATCCGGCCCTGATGCTCAAGGCCTTGCCCGGGGTTTTCTGCGCGGGTGAAATGCTGGAGTGGGAAGCCCCTACCGGCGGCTATCTGCTCACCGCCTGTTTCGCCAGCGGCCGCGTGGCCGGGCAGGGCGTGCTGCAATGGCTGGCGCAAAAACAATAAGAAGCACAGGCAAAGGGACTGGGATATGAAGGATGAAAACGCCACCGGCGACGCTTCCTGGTTCCGTCGTCCCGACAAGGATTTCTGGCTCAGCCTGCTGGGCGACGTGCCCGCCACCACCTCCGCCGATGCCGAACGCCGAGCCCGTCTGGCGCGTTATGCGCTGGGCTTGGCCGCTGTATTCAGCGGTCTCTACATCCTGCTCGCGCTGGCATTCGCCGGCCTGGCCCTCAAAG
>DASUXS010000183.1:0-2571 GCA_036377855.1 Moraxellaceae bacterium | reverse complement strand
CAAGAAGTTACGACTTCAATGACAGTGATACTCACCAGTCTTGTGATTCGTGTGGCAGCGGTTCGCATCCAGCCCTCCTCCGTGCGCAAAGGCAAGTCCGGCTATCAGCGATAATCCAGCAATCATAGTGATAATGAGCCTCTTCATACCCTTCCCTCTCTAGCTACTAAGCCACTCCCATCGCCCGTATGGCGATAAGCCCCATCAGGCTATAGGAGCTTGCCTATGTCAGCTATGCGTAATAACCGCAACCGCCCGTCGATGGAGAAGGCTTGGCCTTAGCTGGGCAAGTTAGCCCGCAAGCACTCAAACAGGCTCTTGCTAAAAGCCTGACTTGGCACCCACACCACGTTTCAGCCGCGCTTCAATTCCCGATAGGCACTGGGTGACATGCCTATCACCTGCCGGAACTGCCGCGAAAAATACGGCGCGTCGTCATAGCCCAGGCGTTGCGCAATGGCGCTGATGCTCTCCTCCCCCGCATCCAGCCAGGCGCAGGCCCGGGCCATGCGCAGATGCTGGAAATGCTGCAGTGGCGCCTGGCCCACGAGGCGGCGGAAGACCTTGGCGAAATGGAATTTCTCCATGCCGGCCGCGGCGGCCAGCTGCTCCAGGGTCAGGGCCTGGTCCAGGTGCTGCTGCATGAATTGCTGCAGCGCCGCGACATCAAGACGGCTGCGGGCGCGCTGGCCACGGCTGGACAGCCAGGCCAGCTGCAGCAACAACTGCCGCAGGCGGCCGGCGGCCAGCTGCAGCGCTGCCGGTTCAAAGCCGGGCGAGCCGGCCTCCAGCAGCGCGCGCCAGTCGGCCAGCAGGGCCGGCGGCAGTCCCGGCGCCAGCAGGCCCCAGGACCGTCCCTGCAGCAGCGGTTCCAGGAAGGCCTCCACCCCCTGGCCATTCATATGCACCCAGTACAGGCTCCAGGGATCACGGCTGTCGGCCTGGTAGGCATGGGCCACGCCCGCCGGCAGCAGCGCCAGCATGCCGGCACGCACGACATGCGCCGCCCCGTCCACCTCCATGCTGGCGCTGCCCTGCACGCAATAGAACAGCAGATGATCTTCATGCTCGCCGGGACTACGCTGCATGGCATGGCCGGCGGCGGCGGCATAGAAGCCCATGGCCTCCGGATAGCAGTCACGGCTGCGCGCATCTGTGGCCAGCAACTGCCGGGCAAAGGCCGGCAAGACATAGCGCTGGCTGCCGGCCGCCAGTGGCCAGGACGAGACTATGGGCATGGGGACAAGCTCCTGAAAACACCAAGATCATCCCTGTCGTCGCCAAGATATGCAATTTCCGGAGGATGACCCAGATGGTAAAAAGACAACATCCTCCTGCCCAGCCATGTGCGCCGGGGCAGGCCCTGAACCCGGGAGAACCAGAATGAGCATCCGCCAGATTCCCCTGCTGCTGGAAGGCAGCTTCCAGGAAAGCCAGAGCCCGCAACGCCAGGCCGTCTGCAACCCGGCCACCCAGGAAGTGCTGGCCGAAGTGCCCTTCGCCACCGCGTCGGAAATCGACCGCGCCGTGGCCGCCGCCAAGGAAGCCTTCAAGAGCTGGCGCGAAACCCCGCCACCGGCCCGCGCCCGCATCATGCTCAGCTTCCAGCACCTGCTGAAGGCGCACCATGACGAGCTCGCGGAAATCCTGGCCCAGGAAACCGGCAAGACCTTTGCCGATGCCAAGGGCGATGTCTGGCGCGGCATTGAAGTGGTCGAGCATGCCTGCAACATCTCTTCGCTGATGATGGGCGAGACGGTCGAGAACGTGGCCGGCGGCATCGACACCTACTCCATGATCCAGCCACTGGGCGTCTGTGTCGGCATCACCCCGTTCAACTTCCCGGCCATGATTCCGCTCTGGATGTTTCCGCTCGCCATCGCCTGCGGCAACACCTTCGTGTTGAAGCCCTCCGAGCAGGACCCGATGACCCCGACCCGTCTGGCCGAACTTTTCCTCGAAGCCGGCGCGCCAAAGAACGTGCTGCAAGTCGTGCACGGTGGCCAGGATCAGGTGAACCAGCTGCTGGCCCATCCGGATGTGCATGCCATTTCCTTCGTGGGCTCGGCCCCGGTAGCCGAACACATCTACAAGACCGGCACACAGCACCTGAAGCGCGTGCAATGCTTTGCCGGCGCCAAGAACCACATGGTGGTGATGCCCGATGCGCAGCCGCAGCAGGTCATCAACAACCTGATCGGCGCCTCCTGCGGGGCCGCCGGCCAGCGCTGCATGGCCATTTCCGTCGCCGTGCTGGTGGGTGACGCCAAAAACCTCATTCCGGGGCTGGCCGAATCGTTCAAGTCCCTGCGTCCCGGCATCTGGAACGATGCGGGCGCCGCCTATGGCCCTGTGATTTCCGCTAAGGCCAAGGCCCGCATTCTCGACCTGATCCGTCAGGGCAAGGAAGAAGGCGCCACCTGCCAGTTCGACGGCAGCCTGATCACGGTCCCGGAATTTCCGGAGGGTAACTGGATCGGCCCGACGCTCTTCACTGGTGTGAAGCCGAACATGGCCATCTACCGTGAAGAAATTTTCGGGCCGGTACTGCTCACGATTGAGGTGGACACA
>DASUXS010000182.1:0-5253 GCA_036377855.1 Moraxellaceae bacterium | reverse complement strand
AGCCAACTTTTCTTTCCCCTATTTCTTTTTTTATTCGGCCTGCGGCCTCACCCTTCGGGCCGTCGGCGGAGCCGACGTTCACCTCGCTGCGCGAGGATGTGAGAAAAAAGAAATAGGGCCCCGCGGGAGGCGCACCGCCCTAAGTTAATTAGCAACGGGAGCAACCCAGTCGGAGCACTTTACCGTTAGGCGAGATTGGGCCCGAATCCCCACACTCCCGGGCAAGGCAAAAGCAAAGCCCAGCGTGCGTAAACAGGGTTGGGGAAAAGAGAGCCCGGCAGCCTCAGCAATAGCAAAGCCCGCTGAGGATCAGGAAGATCCCCGCCGAAGTTTATGCCCTGTGGGTACGGGGATGACGGGAGCGTTAGAAATAATCAGGAAGCCGAAGCCAGGTTCTCACTGGTGGAACGCGCCAGCCCACGCTGCAAACGCTGGTCCTTCTCCTCCCACAGCTGCCCCAGCCAGGCCTGCACCGCCTCGCGCTGCGCCGGACTGCCGCCACCCTGCGTGAGCTCAACAGGCACTGGCCGCACCTGTACATGCAGCTGCGCATCCGCCTGCTCGCCGCCCAGCCAGCTCAGCGCCAGCGGACGTTTGACGGGCGTGTATTCAATGGTGACATCGATGACACCGGCAAACTGGTCGCCCATGGCCGCCAGCGTAAACGCCGCGCCGCCGGCCTTGGGACGCAGCAGGCGCGTATAGGGTGAACGCGTGCTGTCGCGTTTGCTGGCGCTGAAGCGCGTGCCTTCCAGGAAGTTCACCACCGTCACCGGCACCTCGCGATAAACCGCGCAGGCGCGGCGCGTGGTTTCCATGTCGGAATGACCGGATTTACGCGTCATGAAGGGGAAGTCCATGGCCCAGCACACCAGGCCCACGATGGGCACATAAAGCAGGTCGCGCTTGAGGAAGAAACGCGCAAAGGGCGTACGACCATGGAAGACATCGAAAAGAACAAGGATGTCCGCCCAGGACTGGTGGTTGGA
Source organism: Moraxellaceae bacterium (assembly GCA_036377855.1). GTDB lineage: Bacteria > Pseudomonadota > Gammaproteobacteria > Pseudomonadales > Moraxellaceae > UBA2031. The sequence continues at coordinate 4,264 of DASUXS010000182.1, read as the reverse complement.
AATCAGGAGATAGCTGCGCGAACGGTCCAGCTCACCCTCCAGCTCTATCTTCCAGCGCACCGGATGCAGGAGGCGCAGCATGGCACGGTTGCTGGCCACCCAGTTGGTGGCAATCCACACGCAGTAACGCGACGCCAGGCGCTGCACGCGGTAAATGGGCAGGCAACGCAGCAATACCCCCGGCAGCATGAGCACGAACCAGAAAGTGATCATGGCCATGAAGGCCAGCAGGGTCAGGGCAGCGGTCAGCCAGAGCGGCAGCAGGGAAGCAATCATGGGGTTTCCGGCACATCCATATTCAGAACGGGACTTCAATCCGGCCTCCCTGCAGGGAGGCCAAGGCGCGGCACAATAGCACCGGATTTCCGGGGCTGGCCAGCGGCGATTGCCAGCGATTTGTTGCCATCTGCTACGTAGGCCACGAGCCCAAAGCAGTGCATGCCTTGATCTCGATCATGCGCCGCGCTGCATGGCGGTGCGAGCCCCCTGGCGGGGTTTTTCCTTATCCGTCGCTGCAGGACTTGTATACAAGTCACTGAATTAATGGACCTTTAGACCCGCTCTAAAAGCCCGGATCCGGAGCTGGCACGGCTTCTGCAATTACCGACTTGGATAGGCACTTGGATACAAGTTGGAATGCAGGAACCGCAGACGATGCTGAATACACAAGCCTGGACCCTGGGAGATTGGCAGCAGGCCTACCGCGAAGGCAGCCGCCCGCGCGACCTGTTGCCGGCCTTGCTGGCCACCCTGGACATCAAGGATCCGGCCTGGATTTACCTGAGCAGCCCCGCCGCCCTCGAAGCCAGCCTTGCCGCACTGGACCAGCGCCTGGCCGACGCCGGCGGCGACCTCGCCCGCCTGCCGCTCTACGGCATTCCCTTCGCCGTCAAAGACAATATCGATGTCGCCGGCCTGCCCACCACCTGCGCCTGCCCCGCTTTTTCCTATACCGCGGAACACAGCGCCGGCACGGTGGAAAAGCTGCTGGCCGCCGGTGCCGTGGTCATCGGCAAATCCAACCTGGACCAGTTCGCCACCGGTCTCGTGGGCACGCGCTCTCCCTACGGCGCCGTGCCCAACACCTTCAACCCCGATTACATTTCCGGCGGCTCCAGCTCCGGTTCCGCCGTCGTGGTGGCACGCGGACTGGTGCCTTTCGCGCTGGGCACGGACACCGCCGGTTCCGGCCGCGTGCCCGCCGGCCTCAACAACATCATCGGCCTCAAGCCCACGCTGGGCCTGTTCAGCACCCGCGGCGTGGTGCCCGCCTGCCGCACGCTGGATTGCGTCTCGCTGTTCACGCTGACGGTGGACGATGCCGATTACCTACGCGAACTGCTCGCGGGAGTCGATGCGGCCGATCCGTATTCCCGCGCTGCCGAAGCCAGCCGCGCCACGCTTCCCGCCAAGCCCGTGTTCGGCATTCCGGAAACGCCGCAGTTCTTCGGCGATGAAGAAGCGCGCAAGGCCTGGCAGTGGAGCCTGGCCCACCTGACCGCGCTGGGCGTCACGCTGAAACCGCTGGATTTTTCCCCGCTGCATGAAACCGCAGCCCTGCTTTACGAGGGTCCCTGGGTGGCCGAGCGTTACGCCGCCATCGAAGGCATCCTCGAGTCGAATCCTGAGGCGCTAAACCCTGTGGTGCGCAGGATCATCGACCGCGCTCGCGGTATGAGCGCGGTCGATGCTTTCAGGGGTGAATACCGCCGCGCCGAACTGGCGCTGCAGGCGGAGGCCCTGATGCAGGGCGTGGATGCGCTGCTGGTGCCCACGGCACCCGGCATCTACACCCAGGCCGAAGTCGATGCCGAACCGGTGCTGCTCAACAGCCGTCTCGGCACCTACACCAATTTCGTCAACCTGCTGGACATGTGTGCGCTGGCCCTGCCTTCCTGCCTGCGTGGCGACGGCCTGCCCTTTGGCATCACGCTGATCGCACCGCACTGGCAGGACGCCGCCCTCGCCGATTTCGGCAAGCGCTGGCAGCGCGAACGCGCCCTGCCGCTGGGGGCCACCACGCGTGCACTCGCCACCCCCGCCCTGCTGCCGCTGGAAAAGAAAACCGCCAACACCATCACCGTCGCCGTGGTCGGTGCACACCTCACCGGCATGCCGCTGAACACCCAGCTCACCGAACGCGGTGCCACGCTGCTGGAAACCACCAAGACCGCCGACAAATACCGTTTCTTCGCCCTGCCCGGCACGGTGCCGCCCAAGCCCGGCCTGTTGCGCGTGGCCGATGGCGGCAGCGCCATACAGATAGAGCTCTGGGCCGTGCCCGTGCAGCACTTCGGCTCCTTTGTCGGCCTCATTCCTTCACCGCTGGGCATAGGCACGCTGGAAACAGCGGATGGCCGCCAGGTGAAAGGTTTCATCTGCGAACCCTGGGCGCTCGAGGGCGCACTGGACATCACGGCATTCGGTGGCTGGCGCGCCTTCATGGCCAGCGGCAAGGCTTGAGGAGTTAGGGACAACATGTTTTCCAAAGTACTGATTGCAAACCGCGGCGAGATCGCCGTCCGTATCGCCAAGACCTTGAAGAAAATGGGCGTGAAATCGGTAGCGGTCTATTCCGAAGCCGACCGTTACAGCGCGCATGTCACCGCCGCTGACGAAGCCATCTGCATAGGCGCCGCCGCTCCTTCCGAAAGCTATCTGCGCGGCGACCACATCATTGCCCAGGCCAAGGCCTGCGGTGCCGAAGCCATCATTCCCGGCTACGGCTTCCTTTCTGAAAATGCGGGCTTCGCGGAAGCATGCGCTGCGGCCGGCATCGTCTTCATAGGCCCCAGCCCCGACCAGTTGCGCCGTTTCGGCCTCAAGCACACCTCGCGCGAACTGGCGGCAGAGGCCGGGGTGCCGCTGACGCCGGGCACCGACCTGCTGAGCTCGCTGGAAGAAGCCAAGGCAGCGGCGGAAAAGCTCGGCTATCCGGTGATGCTGAAAAGCACGGCCGGTGGTGGTGGCATAGGCCTGTCGCGCTGCAACAGCGAAGCCGACCTCGTTGCCGCCTATGAATCCGTGCAGCGCCTGGGCAAAAGTTTCTTCAACGATTCCGGTGTCTTCCTCGAACGCTTTGTCGACGAAGCCCGTCATGTGGAAGTACAGATTTTCGGCAACGGCCTGGGCAAGGTCGTAGCCCTGGGCGAACGCGACTGCTCCGTGCAGCGCCGCAACCAGAAAGTGATTGAAGAAACGCCGGCTCCCGGCCTGCCCGCCGCCACTCGCGCCAAGCTGCTGGCTGCTGCGGTCAGCCTGGGTGAGTCCGTGGGCTATGCCTCCGCCGGTACCGTGGAATTCATCTACGACGGCAAGCGCGACGAATTCTATTTCCTGGAAGTGAACACCCGTCTTCAGGTCGAACACCCCATCACCGAAATGGTGACGGGCCTGGACCTGGTGGAGTGGATGGTGAAGACCGCCGCCGGTGAACCGCCCTCCCTGGAAAACATCCCCGCCCCCAAAGGCGCGGCGATTGAAGTGCGTATCTACGCCGAAGACCCGGTGAAGAATTTCCAGCCCTCGCCCGGCGTGCTCACCGAAGTCAGCTTCCCCGACGGCATACGCCTGGACGGCTGGGTGTCCACCGGCACCGAGGTCTCGCCCTATTACGATCCCATGATCGCCAAGCTCATCGTGCATGGCGAAAACCGCGACGAAGCCCTGGCCAAGCTGCAGGCCGCGCTGGAATCCACCCGCCTGTTCGGCATCGCCACCAATCTCGACTACCTGCGCCAGATCGTGGAAAGCGAGACCTTCCGTGGCGCCAAATTGTCCACGCGTTTCCTGGAGCGTTTCGATTACGAACCGCACTTGCTGGAAGTGCTGGATGGCGGCACCTACACCACGGTGCAGGACTATCCGGGCCGCAGTGGCTACTGGGATATCGGCGTGCCGCCTTCCGGCCCCATGGATGATTTTGCTTTCCGCCTGGCCAACCGCATTGTCGGCAACCATGAAGCCGCTGCCGGCCTGGAATGCACCATCCAGGGCCCGACGCTGCGTTTCCACGGCGACGCCGTGATCGCGCTGACGGGCGCCGACATGCAGGCGACGCTGGATGGCGAGCCGGTGGCCTGCTGGACGCCCATCACGGTGAAAAGCGGCCAGCTGCTGAAAACCGGCCGCGCGGCCAGCGGTTGCCGCGGCTACATCGCCGTGCGCTTCGGCATCGATGTGCCGGATTACCTGGGCAGCAAATCCACTTTCGCCCTGGGCCAGTTCGGCGGCCATGCCGGCCGTACCCTGCGTACCGGCGACA
>DASUXS010000181.1:0-3718 GCA_036377855.1 Moraxellaceae bacterium | reverse complement strand
GCTGACAGCCTCTATCACGCCATCCTCCGAGGACACCGCATCCACGCTCAGGTCATTGCCCAGCTCCTTGATGGCCTGGTGGTGGATGCTGGTGACATAGGCCTCGCCTGTCTGCGGATACAGGGAGGCCATGGGGGACCCGGGAAGGATGGCAATGCGGTGGGAGAAATCCTCGGTATAACCCGGGGCGTGGTGCAGCAGCGCACCCGGGCATTGCGTGCCTATGTCCTGGTACAGCGAGCCGCCCAGCGCCACATTGATGAGCTGGTGGCCACGACAGATGCCCAGCACCGGTTTCTGCTGGATGATGAATTCCCAGAACAGCTCTGCCTCGTACTGGTCGCGTATGGAGTCGCCGCTCCATTCCGGCCGCAGCGGCTGCTCGCCATAGGCGCGCGGATCCACATCGCTGCCGCCTTGCAGCACCAGGCCATCCAGCGCCGCCACATAGTGTTTGACGGAGAGATGGCGACGGAACACGCCACCGCCCACTTCTATGGTCGGCACCATGAAGACCAGGGCATCGTGCGCCATGATCCAGTGCGCAATGGACTGTTCAAGATACTGCAGCGTGCGGTTTTCAAAACCCATTTCCACCGGCGGCTTGTGCAGCAGGCGGGCTGACAGACCGATACGCAGCGGTCGCTGGTTCACGGACCACGCCAGCGCCGGCATTGCTGCTCGACCAGCTGCGGCAACGTCAGCCCGCTGTCACGCTGCTGGCGCAGCCAGCTGGCATCGTTGCCCTCGCTGTCCATGGCAGCCAGCAGGGCACCGCAATGCCCGTCCACCTCCAGCTCTATGGCATGGCTCTCGATCTTCGCCATGGTCGCGCGTATGTCGTCACGTATGGTGTGCGGCGTGTCCGCCCCCTCCTCGACCAGCACCGCATCCAGTCCGTGGCGACAGGCCTGGAAACGGTTGAAGTCGTAGAAGAGATAGAAGTCTTCCGTGATCTGGTGCGGCTTCTCCACCAGCAGCCAGCGCGCCAGGGCCTGCAGGTAGCCGGCCAGGTTGCAGGCCTTCTCGATAGTCAGGGGCGTATCCATCACCCGCACCTCCACCGTGCCGTACTCCGGCTTGGGGCGTATATCCCAGTAGAAGTCTTTCATGCTGCGTATCACCCGCGTCTTCTTCATCTTCTCGAAGAAAGTGTTGAACTCGCTCCAGGAAAAGACATAGGGCGCGCGGCCGGCCATGGGGAAGGAGCCAAAGGCATTGAGGCGGGCCGAATCGAAGGTGGTGTCGACGCCACGCACATAGGGCGAGGCCGCTGCCAGGGCAATGAAATGCGGAATGTAGCGCGACAGCGAATGCAGCAGGCCCATGGCCTCGTCGGCACCGGGGCAGCCGACATGCACATGCTGGCCGAAGACGGTGAGCTGGTGGCAGAGATAGCCATAGGTGTCGGCCAGGAAAAGGCCGCGGCTGTCCTCCACCAGGATCTGTTCATCCCAGCGCTGGAAGGGATGCGTGCCGCCTCCCGCTACCGCCACCCCCAGGGGATCTGCTGCCGCCAGCAGCACCGACTGGATTTCGCGCAGCTCATCCAGGGCCTGGCGCGGATGCCGGCAGATACCCGTGGATATCTCCATCATGCTCAGCGTCATTTCCTGCTTGATCTCGCCGGGGAATGTGCGCCCCTGCACACCGGCCAGCACATCGCCGGAACGCGGAGCCAGATCGAAATCCTCCGTGTTGACCAGCTGCAGCTCCAGCTCTATGCCCAGTGTCAGCGGCCTTGATGCGGAAAAATCCAGACCAGGCATCCTGCCTCTCCTTTTCAAGTGATTAATGTCGTGGGGAATCCTTTCAGCGACCGGCCAGCTCGCGCATGGCCTCACGCAGGCTTTTGCCTATCCTGACGCGCTCGCTTTCATAGCGGGCCCAGGGGTCCTTGCGCAGCGTGGCAAGACGGCTGGAAATATTTTCCAGGGTGAAGGCCGCCGCGCTTTCGATATCCGGCAGCTCCTTCCAGCGCAGCGGCGTGGCCACCGCAGCACCGGCACGGGCGCGCAGGGAATACGCGGCAATGGTGGTGGCGCCGGGTGCATTGCGCAGGTAGTCGATGAAGATGCGGGACTGGCGCCGGGACTTCGCAGACGAGGCCAGGAAACGGCCGGGCAGTTCATGCTCGAGATGCAGCGCAATGCCGTGGGAAAAATCCTTGATCTCTTCCCAGGTGTGCACCCGCAGCAGCGGCACTTCCAGATGCAGTCCCTTGCCGCCACTGGTCTTGAGATAGACCGGCAGCTCCAGTTCGCGCAGCAGCGCCCGTATCAGCAAGGCGCCCTCCTGCACTTCCTTCCAGGCCACGCCGGGACCCGGATCCAGGTCGAACACCATGCGGTCCGGGCGATTCAGTCTGTCGCTGCGCGCGCCCCAGGTATGGAATTCCAGCACGCCCATCTGCACCAGGGCGAGCAAGGCACGGGGGGAATCCGCCAGCATGTAGAGCGCCTTGCCGGCTTCCTCCTCCACCGCCACCGTGCGCAGGAAATCCGGCATGCTGTCAGTCATGTGCTTCTGGAAAAAGCAGGCCTGGGCAATCCCGTCGGGACAGCGCAGCAGGCTGAGCGGGCGTCCGGCCAGCTGCGGCAGCAGATGCTCCGCCATGCTTTCGTAGTAACGCGCCACATCGATCTTGCGCAGGCCTTCCTGCGCATAGACCAGCCGCCCCGGATGCGTGATCTTCACCCCGGCGACCTTGTCCGCTGCCGGTTTTTCCGCCACCACCTCCTTGAGACGGGTGCTGGGCCTGTCCTCCTGCACACGCCGCGCCGGTTTGTCTTCACGCAGGCCCAGGAAGCTGGCCTGGCGCAATCGGTGGTGACGCGTCCAGCCCGCGAACTTCACTTCCGCCACCAGGCGGGGACTGACCCAGTGCACGGCGTCGGCTTCGCGGCTGCTCAGCGCATTGGCAAAGGGACTGGTCCTCCTTTGCTGGCGCCGCAGTTTTGCCTGCAGCTGGCGCAACTGTTCCTGGCTGAAGCCGGTACCGGTGCGGCCGACATAGACCAGCTGGCCGGCGGCATCGTAATAACCCAGCAGCAGTGCACCCAGGCCTTCGCGTCCGCCCTCCGGATCGCTGTAGCCGCCCACCACGAATTCCTGGCGGTGCAGGCATTTCAGCTTGAGCCAGTGCAGGCCGCGGCCACTGCTGTAGGTGGCATCCGCCGCCTTGACGATGATGCCCTCCTCGCCCTGCAGGCAGGCCTGCTGGTCGACATCCTGCATGCGGCCGGTGATGTGGTCGCTGTAACGCAGGGCGCCGGCATGGCCTGCCGTTGGCTTGAGTGCTTTCTTCAGCAGCTGTTTGCGTTCCTGCTGCGGCAACCCGCGCAGGTCTTTGCCATTCAGGAACAGGGCATCAAAGAGGTAATACAGCAGGCGCGCCTCGGTCTTCACCTGGCCGCGACGGTTGCGGGCAAAGGCCTGCTGCAGCAGCTCGAAGCTGCCGCGCCCTTCATTGTCCACCGCCACCAGCTCGCCATCCAGCCAGGCATCATCCAGGCCCAGGGCCGCGAGATCAGCGGCAATCGCCGGCAGCTTGCTGCTCCAGTCCTGGCGGTTGCGCGTCCACAGCGAGACCTTGTCCTTCTGCACCCGTGCCAGCAGGCGGTAGCCGTCGAATTTCAGTTCCGACAGCCATGGGCCATCGCGGGGGATTTCCGACACCAGGGTGGCGAGTTGCGGTTCCAAAAAGTCCGGCAGGGGT
>DASUXS010000180.1:0-4902 GCA_036377855.1 Moraxellaceae bacterium | reverse complement strand
GCGCCACCGGCAGCGGCGTGGCCAGCCAGCAACAACATCCCGTGCGCCTGCACCAGGTGCCGGTCTCGGTGCGTGAATACCTGAAGCTGATGGAGGCTGATCGCGAGCCCCTGCCCGAGCGTCTCGCCGCCTTGCAGTCACGTCGTATCGACACCCTCTCCGGCGGGCAATACCAGCTGCTGGCCGTCTGGGCCTGCCTGGCCTCCTCCGCGCAGCTGGTGCTGCTGGACGAACCCACCAACAACCTCGATCCCGCCGGTGTTGAACTGCTGGCGCAATGGCTGCGTGACCGCCGCGAGGGTCGCGGCCTGCTGCTGATCAGCCATGATGCCGCCTTCATGCAGACCGTGTGTGACCGCCAGCTGGATGTCACGCCGCAACATCGCAGCGATGTGATGAATGGAGCGCCGGCATGAGCCTGCTCTTCGATCCGCTGTTCCGCATTCCGCTTTTCGTGGGCCTGCTCGCGGCCTTCATCCTGCCTTTGCTGGGCTGCTATCTGCGCCTGCGTGATGAATGGCTGGCGGCGCTGGGCCTGGCCCATGTCGCGGCAGCCTGCCATCTGCTGGGCATGAGCCTGCACCTGCCTTTGCTCTTGTCCGGCGGTGCCGGCGCGGTGATCGCGGTCGCCCTCAAGCAATGGCTGAAACGCGAAGGCAATGGCGGTTATGCGCTGATGATGCTGGGCGGCTGGGCCGCGCTTTACCTGATCGCCGCCAACACCACGCTGGGCGAATCACTGTCGCATGCGCTGTCCGACGGCCAGCTGTATTTCGCCAATGCCGAACAGCTGCTGGCCCTGGCCGTAGGCACGGGACTGGCGCTGGCGCTTCTGCCCTGGTGGAACCGGCGCCTGCTGCGCGCGCGCTTTTTTCCGGCGCATGAAGCCGCCAACCAATTGCCGGCCTGGCGCTGGCATCTGAGCTTTGATCTTGCCGTAGCTTTGCTGCTGGCGCTGGCCACCGGCGCCATCGGTCTCATGGGCGCTTTTGCGCTGGTCTTCCTGCCGCCCTGGCTGGCGTTCCGGCTGGCGCCGGACTGGAAAAGCGGCCTGCTGCTGTCCGCTTTGATAGGCGTCGCGGGCTATGCCGCAGCCTTTGTGCTGGCCCTGAAATTCGACCAGCCTTTCGGCCCGGTGCTGGTGGCGGTGCTGCTGGTGCTTGCGCTGGCCGGCTTCCTCAAGCCGCGGCACTGAAGCGGCCTCATTCCTGCTGCTGCACATTCTTTTCCGCCGGCGCTTCCTGTATCGCCAGGATGCCGCCGCAATGCCGGCAGAATTTCGCATCGCTTTCATGGCCTATGGCCGTGCATTCACCGCAATGGCGGTCGTTGCGCTGGCGCTGCAATTCCATCAGCACTTCCGAGGTGAAAATGCCGGTGGGCACCGCGATCACGGAATAACCCACCAGCATGACCAGAGTGGCAATGGCCTGCCCCAGTCCGGTCTTGGGCACCACGTCGCCATAACCCACCGTGGTGATGGTGATCACCGCCCAGTACACCGCCTTGGGAATGCTGGTGAAGCCATGCTCCGGTCCTTCCACCACATACAGCAGCACGCCGAAGACATTCGCCGCCACGAATACCGTGAGCAGGAAGACGATGATCTTGCGACGTGAGGCATAGAGGCTGCGCAGCAGCATGTTCGCTTCATTCCAGTAGGCGAACAGTTTCAGCACGCGGAAGATGCGCAGCATGCGCACCAGCCGTATCACCAGCAGGGAATTGGCACCGGCAAAGAAAAGGCCGAGATAGGTGGGCAGGGTGGCGACCAGGTCGACAATGCCGAAAAAGCTGCGCGCATAGCGCATGGGCTGCGGCGAGCTCCACAGGCGCAGGCCGTATTCCACCGTGAACAGCAGCGTGAACATCCACTCCAGCACCACGAAGCCCAGGCGCAGGCGGGGACTGGCCGCCATCAGGGAATCGGCGAAGGCCACCAGCACGCTCAGCGCTATCATCCACAGCAGGATGACATCGAAGCGGCGCCCCGCCGGCGTGTCAGTGCCGAAAATGATGCGGTGCACCGTGGCCTTGTCTGGAAACTGCATGTCCCGCTCCTTCTTGTTTCTGTCCATGGGATAGCACCGGCCATGGGATAGCACCAGCCATGGGGTGGCGCCGGCGGCCTGACCAGCCTGATGGGTCAGTGCCGGCCGCGTCGGCCCGTCCCCTGTTTATCCTGCCCGGCCGCCCATCGCAAACCGCAACGCCTTGCCGCCCCTCGCGCCTGCCCCCCTGACATGAACCACCTACCAATGACCCACCTACGAATGCCCCAGGCGCAGGCCCTCCCTCCATCAGACAGACGACACGCCGTTCATACTTTCTTCCGGTCATGGCCGCCCTACATTTCTGCTACAGTTTCGCCCTCGTCAAGGCTTTGACCTATCTAGTTGACGTCTGCCTGTATCGCTAGTCGGAAGGATTCCGCATGAAAATCATCATGGTCGGCAAACCGGATTTGCAGACGGATCTCCTGCTTGGCCTCATCCGCCAGAACATCACCCCCGACTGCTGCCTGCTGGGCGAAGACGAACTGCCGCTGGCGGTCGATGCCCATACCCTCTACATCCTCGACCTGGCGGTGCTGGATCCCTATGCCTGCGCCAGCGCGCTGAACACGCTCAACCCGCTGGGCAAGCTGTGCGCGGCCCTGATCAATGTCGGCAGCGGCACCAGCCAGGTCCGGCTGGCGGCCCTGCCCGGCGTGCGCGGCCTCTTCCCGCAGCAGGCCAGCGCCGAGGAGTTCCTGCGCGGCATCAAGGCCATACTCACCGGTGAATACTGGCTGCCCCGGCATGTGCTCTGCGCCCATCTCGAGCAGACGCGACAGCTGCGTCCCGCCCAGTCTTTCGCCAACGCCATCAAGCTCTCGCCCAAGGAGCGCCAGATCCTGGGCCTGCTCACCCAGGGCTGTTCCAACGATGCCATCGCCGACCGCCTGGCCATCAGTCCCCATACCGTGAAAACGCATTTCTACAATCTCTACCGCAAGCTGCAGGTGCGCAACCGCGTGCAGGCCGCCACCTGGGCGCAGCAGAACAGCGCCGCCCTGGAAGACCGGCTCTAAAGCCGCGGCGTGACAAAACATTAATCCCCCGGGCCCTCCGCGGACGCTAGACTGCGGATGCCAGCGCAAGGGGAAAACGCATGCGTATCCTGCTGATCGAAGACGACCGCCAGATTGCCGACTACATCGAGAAAGGCCTGAAAGAAGCCGGCTATGCCGTGCTGGTGGCGCATGACGGCCGCGAAGGCCTGTTCCTGGCCACCGGCGAGGAAGTCGATGCCATCGTGCTGGACCGCATGCTGCCCAGCCTCGACGGCCTGGACGTGCTGCGCATGCTGCGCGCCGCCGGCCGCGCCACGCCGGTGCTACTGCTGAGTTCGCTGGCGGAAGTGGAGCAGCGCGTGGCAGGCCTGCGCCAGGGCGCCGACGATTATCTGGTGAAGCCCTTCGCCTTTGCCGAATTGCAGGCACGTCTTGAGGTCATGCTGCGCCGCCCCGCGGAAACGCCGCGCGAACAAACCAAACTCAGTGTTGGCGACCTGGAAATGGATCTGCTGCGCCGCACCGTGCAACGTGGCGGCCACAGCGTCGACCTGCAGCCGCGCGAATTCCGCCTGCTGGAATACCTCATGCGCCACGCCGACCAGGTGGTGACGCGCACCATGCTGCTGGAAGCAGTCTGGGATTATCACTTCGATCCGCAGACCAATGTCATCGACGTGCACATCTCGCGCCTGCGCCAGAAAATCGATAAAGACCATGCGCGGCCACTGCTGCATACCGTGCGCGGTGCCGGTTACCGCCTGGGCACGGCCTGAGGCATGCGCGCACGCTGGCGCTCCCCCATCCTGCGGCTGGCGCTCACCCATGCCACCGCCTTCCTGATTGCCTTCCTGCTGCTGGGCGGCGCCGGTTATTTCACCCTGGCCGGCATCAATGAACAGGCCATGCAGCGCACCGTGCACCGCGACATCGCCGACCTGCGCGACTGGTTTGACGAAGCCGGCCTCAGCGGCGTGCAGGAAGCGCTGGATGATCGCCGTGCCGATGCCGACCCCGATGCTTTCTATGTGCTGCAAAGCCATGGTTATACGCAGCAGGTGCCCACCGACCTGCAACTGCCGCCAGCCCTGCTGCAGCAAAATGGCTGGCATGATTTCGCGCTGGCCACCACCAAAGGAGAACGTCCCGCCCTCGCCAAGGTCGTGGTGCTGGCCGATGGCAGCCGCCTGCTCGCCGGCCATATCGCCTGGGAACGCGAACGCCTGGACAGCGGCATGCGCCGCGAACTGGGCATAGGCCTGGCCATCGTGCTGCTCATGGCCATGGGCCTGGCCTTCGTGATGAGCCGCGCCATCGCGCGCGCGCTGGCCGGTCCTCTCGCCGAAGCCGAACGTTTTGCGCAGGGCCAGCTCGATGCGCGCGCCACGCCCAACAACAGCGGCGACAGTTTCGATCGCCTGGCGCGCACGCTGAACGCCATGTTCGCGCGTATCCAGGACCTGGTCGGCGGCATCGCCCACACCACCGACGCCATCGCGCATGACCTGCGCACCCCGCTGGCGCGTTTGAAAACGCAATTGGAAGTGGCACGCAAGGCCACGCAGGACACCGCCGCGGCGCAACCGGTGGAAGCGGCGCTGGCAGAATCCGACCGCCTGCTCGCCACCTTCCAGGCCATGCTGCGCCTGGCGCGTCTTGAAGCCGACACGCGCACGCCCGAGAGTCCGGTGGATCTCGCCGCCCTGGTGCAGGATGCGGGTGAATTATTCGAAGCCCTCGCCGAAGATCGCGGCCAGCGTCTTGAAGTGCAGACGCGGCAATTATTCGTCAACGGCGATCGCGACCAGCTCTTCCAGCTGCTGGTCAACCTGCTGGACAACGCCCTC
>DASUXS010000179.1:0-5445 GCA_036377855.1 Moraxellaceae bacterium | reverse complement strand
CCGCCTTCAAGGCCCGCCAGAAAACCGCCTTCGATGCCGAGGTGGAGCTGTGGAAGAGCGAAGACAGCCTCAATGTAGTCGAACTCATTGAAGAGGAAATCGCCATCACCGTGGCCGAAGGCGGCCATCTCGTGGCGGCGGATATTTCCGGCAATGTCTGGAAGCTGCTGGTGGAGGCCGGCAGCCGCATCGAGGCCGGCGAACCGCTGGTGATACTCGAGGCCATGAAAATGGAATTCCCCATCCACGCGCCGGTTTCCGGCACGGTTCGTGCGTTGCATTGCCGGCCGGGCAAGGCCATCTCCGCCGGAGATGCCCTGCTGGAAATCGAACTGGCCTGAACGGGAGACAACGGGAATGAGCGAGAAACCTTCCAACCTGACGGTGCTGCGTGGCGGCAAGCGCAAGGAAAACAGCGAGAACCTCGCTGAGCGCATCTATACCCGTCTCAAGGAAGAGATTTTCGATTTCCAGCTGCTGCCCGGCGACCGTTTCAGCGAGAACGAAGTCGCCGAACGCATGGCCGCCAGCCGCACCCCGGTGCGCGAGGCGCTCTACCGCCTGCAGCGTGAAGGCTATGTGGACGTGCTCTACCGCTCGGGATGGCAGGTCAAACCCTTCGACTTCCGTTTCTTCGAAGAAATCTACGACCTGCGCATCATCATCGAGCTGGCCGCGGTGCGGAAAATCTGCGAGCAGGAGATCAGCTCACCGCTGCTGGACGACCTGAAACGCATCTGGCTGGTGCAGCCCGGCGAACGCATCAGCGATCCGGCCACGGTGTCGCTGCTGGACGAACGTTTCCACGAAATGCTGGTGGAAGCCGCCGGCAACAGCGAAATGGCCAAGATGCACCACGGCATCACCGAACGCATACGCATCATCCGCCGCCTTGACTTCACCAAGAAGCTGCGCGTCGAAGCCACCTATACCGAACACGGCAAGATCCTGAAGGCCGTGCTGCAGCGCCGTCCCGACCAGGCGCAGATGCTGCTCAAGTCACATATCGAAGAAAGCAAGGCGGAAGTGCGCAAGATCACGCTGCATATGCTGCACAGCGCCCGCAATACCGGTTCCACGGAGTGATGTTGCTCCCTCAGTCCGGCCCTCACAGGTGGCCGGACTGTAAAGAAAACGATGCGTGAGCATCGCTTCGGGTGAGACCTGACCAGCTCCCCGTTTTTTCCAGGGTCGTCAAAGGAGATGGACCATGTGTGTCAAAATTTCTAGCAAACGGGGTAGTAAATCGCTGTTCATGGTGCCTCTGGCCCTGGCAGCCGCTGTAAGCAGCGTGGCTCAAGCTGCTGAAGTGAAGATTCCGGACACGACGCTGACCGGCAGCCTGCGTACCAGCTTCACCAACAAAGACACCGGGGCGCCCAAGGACGAGAACGATTTCACGCTGAACAGCCTCAGCCTCTACGTCAACAGCAAGATCACCGAAAACATCAAGTTCAGCTTCTCCAGCGAATATTCCAGCGCCACGCCCACCGACCCAAAGATGCAGGTCCAGGACGCCATTGCGCAGTTCGAATACGGTCCCACCATGAATATCTGGGCCGGCCGTTTCCTGGCACCCACTGACCGTGCCAACAGTTACGGTGCCTACTTCGCCAACAACTGGGGCTTCTTCACCGACGGCGTGCAGGATGGTTATCCCTCCACCTACGGTGGCCGTACCGATGGCGTGGCCTACTGGGGTGACTTCGCCGACACCAAGCTGAAGCTCTCCGCCGGCCTCTTCGACTCCCCTTCCACCCGCAGCGGTGGCAGCGGCGACGCTGACAGCACCATGTTCGCCGCCCGCGTGCAGTACGACTTCTGGGATGCAGAACCCGGCTACTACGTCAACGGCACCTACTACGGTGAAAAGGACATCCTGGCCCTGGCCGTTGCCACCAACATGGTGGGCAGCGACAACACCAGCAACGTCGACTTCCTGTTTGAAAAGAAAGTGGGCAGCGGCGGCGCGGTGACGGTGGAAGGCGAATACATCAAGTATGACGGCCTGGTTGATTCCCCCACCACCGACGGCGACGGCTACTACGTGCTCGGCTCCTATCTTTTCCCGCAGGTCATCGGCATGGGCAAGATACAGGTCCTGGGCAAGTTCGGTACCTACAGCAATGACGTCACCGGCATCGATACCGACACCACCGAAGCCAACCTCAACTACATCATCAAGTCCTTCAATGTCCGTACGAGCCTGTTCTACATCAAGAACAGCCCCTCCACCGGCTCTGATACCACCCAGCTTGGCCTCGGCCTGCAGCTGATGACGCTGTAATCCAATCCAGGGACAACAAGGAGCCACACATAATGAAGATCAAGAGTCTGATGAAGAAGTTCTCGGCCACAGCGCTTGCGCTGGGCCTGGGACTGGGCGTGATGAACAGCGCCCATGCCGCCGACGACACCATCAAGGTCGGCATCCTGCACTCGCTGTCGGGCACGATGGCGATTTCCGAAACCACGCTGAAAGACACCATGCTCATGCTCATCGACGAGCAGAACAAGAAGGGCGGCGTGCTCGGCAAGAAGCTGGTGCCGGTGGTCGTTGACCCCGCCTCCAACTGGCCGCTGTTCGCGGAAAAGGCCCGCGAGCTGATCCAGAAGGACAAGGTGTCGGTGATGTTCGGCTGCTGGACCTCGGTGTCGCGCAAATCCGTGCTGCCGGTGGTGGAAGAACTGAACAGCGTGCTCTTCTATCCGGTGCAGTATGAAGGCGAAGAGTCCTCCAAGAACGTGTTCTACACCGGTGCCGCGCCCAACCAGCAGGCCATTCCCGCCGTCGATTACCTGATGAAGGACCTGAAGGTGAAGCGCTGGGTGCTGGCCGGCACCGACTATGTCTATCCGCGCACGACCAACAAGATTCTTGAAGCCTACCTCAAGAGCAAGGGCGTGAAAGACGAAGACATCATGATCAACTACACGCCCTTCGGTCACTCCGACTGGCAGAGCATCGTGGCCAGCATCAAGAAGTTCGGCTCCGCCGGCAAGAAGACGGCCGTGGTCTCCACCATCAACGGCGACGCCAACGTGCCTTTCTACAAGGAACTGGGCAACCAGGGCATCACCGCCGACAAGATCCCGGTGGTGGCCTTCTCCGTGGGTGAGGAAGAGCTGTCCGGTATCGACACCAAGCCGCTCGTTGGCCACCTGGCCGCCTGGAACTACTTCGAAAGCGTGAAGGCTCCGGCCAACGCGGAATTCATCAAGAAGTGGAAGGCCTGGACCAAGAACCCCAAGCGCGTCACCAACGATCCCATGGAAGCGCACTACATCGGCTTCAACATGTGGGTGAAGGCGGTTGAGAAAGCCAAGTCCACCGATGCGGACAAGGTCATCGCCGCGCTGCCGGGCATCACCGCTCCCAACCTCTCCGGTGGTGTCTCCACCATGCTGCCCAACCACCACATCACCAAGCCGGTGCTGATCGGTGAAATCCAGGCAGATGGCCAGTTCGCCACCGTGTGGAAGACCAAGGGCCTGGTGCCAGGTGATGCCTGGTCCGATTTCCTGCCGGTGAGCAAGGACACCGAAGCCGACTGGGTCACCTTGAAGTGCGGTAACTACAACAAGGTCACCAAGAAGTGCTCCGGCCAGAACTACAAGTAAGTTGAAAACAGCCCCGGACGGGAATTCCCACCGGGGCTGTCTCAGGCAATTCCTCCTCTCTCCGTTCGCGGAGAGAGACAGGGAGAGGAGATGCTGGAATGAAAGACACCACTGCAACAACACGGAACCCACTGATGCGTTTTCTGCTGCTTTGCCTTCTGCTGATGTTTCAGGCTGCACCGCTGGTGACAGCCCAGGCCGAGGAGGCAGCCGAGGCTGTCGCCGAGGCAGAAGAAACCGCCCCTGTGCAACTGCCGGCCGACTTCAACGGCCTGGCCACGGCATTGATTGATGCCGATTTCGATACCCGCCTGCTCATTGCGCAGCGCCTGGCCGCCAGTAATGACCCGCGCGCCCTGCCCCTGCTCAGTGCCCTGGTCGACGGCCGCCTCAACAGCAGCAGCGATACGCCGCCGCGCATCATCAGTGTGACGGAAGGCGATGATCCGGATGCCGCGGACGCGCTCAGCGGCCAAGCCCTGGGCAAGGCCTCCGCCCTGACCATGGACAGCATTCCCGTCAACAATTCCCTGCGCGGTGAATTGCGTAACCTGATTGCCCAGCTGCAGCTCACCGCACCGGATGCCAGCCTGAGACTGCTGGCGGCCAAACAGCTGATCAGCGCAGAGCCCACCGCGGAAATGATTCCCCTGCTCAGCGCCCGCCTGAAAAGCGAGCAGGACAGTGATGTGAAGGACGCGCTGGCCACCGTGCTGGCCATGGCCGATGCCACCAGCGACGACGCCAGCCTGCGCAAGGCCGCCATCAGCACCCTCAGCGGCTCGCTGTATCCGGAAGTACGGGCCCGCCTGCAGGAGCTGGCGGACAACGATCCGGTGCCGGAAGTAAAAAGCGCCGCCGTCACCGCGCTGGCCGCGGTGGCCCAGAAAATCGCCTTCTACGGTTTCCTGGAAAACCTCTTCTTCGGCCTCAGCCTGGGCTCGGTGCTGCTGCTGGCCGCCATCGGCCTGGCCATCACCTTCGGTGTCATGGGCGTGATCAATATGGCGCATGGCGAGCTCATCATGCTGGGCGCCTACACCACCTACGTCATGCAGCAGCTCATGCCCAACAGCATAGGCACCGCCCTGCTGCTCTCCATTCCCGCCGCCTTCCTGGTGTCGGGCCTGGTGGGCATCGCCATAGAACGCGGCGTGATCCGTTTCCTCTACGGTCGTCCGCTGGAAACCCTGCTCGCCACCTTCGGCATCAGCCTGGTGCTGCAGCAGGCGGTGCGCAGCATCTTCTCGCCGCTGAACCGCGAAGTGGCCTCACCCTCCTGGATGAGCGGCTCGCTGGAAATCAATCCGGTGTGGTCGCTGACCTATAACCGCCTCACCATCCTGGTGTTCGCGCTGCTGGTCTTCTTCCTCATCATGCTGGTGATGAAGAAAACCACGCTGGGCCTGAAGCTGCGCGCGGTGGCGCAGAACCGCTCCATGGCGCGCGCCGTCGGCGTGCGCGCGAGCTGGGTGGATGCCCTGACCTTCGGCCTGGGTTCCGGCATCGCCGGTGTCGCCGGCGTGGCGCTGTCGCAGCTTACCAATGTCGGCCCCAACCTCGGCCAGGGCTACATCATCGATTCCTTCATGGTGGTGGTCTTCGGCGGTGTGGGGAATATCTGGGGCACGCTCGTCGGTGCGCTGGGCCTGGGCATCACCAACAAATTCCTGGAGCCCTATGCCGGTGCCGTGCTGGCGAAAATCCTGGTGCTGGTCTTCATCATCCTTTTCATCCAGAAGCGCCCGCGCGGACTGTTCCCGCAAAAAGGCCGTGCCGCGGAGGCCTAAGGGTCTGCCTGCGCATGAATAATGGCCGCGACAC
>DASUXS010000178.1:0-9042 GCA_036377855.1 Moraxellaceae bacterium | reverse complement strand
CGGGGTCGACGCCGGCCGGCACGCGGTTTTCGATCAGGTCCACCAGGAAGGCTTCTTCGCCCTTGGGCGGGTTCTTCAGCAGGGCGACGAGGTCGGCGGTCTGCTTGTCATCAAGGGGCTTGGGCGGGACACCCAGGGCGGCGCGTTCGGCGACGTGTTGGCGGTAGGCTTCGAGCACGGTGGCTTCCTCTACTGGCTGATGCGATTCGGGATGGCTGAGACGCCCGAGGCTTGTGGCCCGGGGCGCGCCGGTTCGGTTCTGCAAAACGGCTGGTACAAAAAACAGGCGCGGATTCTAGCGCTTTGCAGGCCGCCGGTTAAGGAAGCAAAGGCCGTTCCGGCAGGATTTGGACGATATTTTCATCATTTTCTGGCGTGATGGGCTTCTGGGATGCCCATTTCCGGGGCTTATCGCCTGCTGCCTGCCTCATGGCGGCCGCCTCCGCCCCGGGCCCGCCCTTTCTTGTCCTGTCCGGCGACCGACTCCGGCCGATTCATTCCCCTGCCTTCCTTCGATGCCAGCTAACAACCCCACTGTCGCCCCGGCGCAGGCCGGGGCCCAGCGTCTTTCCTTGGCCATGGCCCGGCCGTCCTTTCCGGTCATGCCCACTCCCGGAGGGTGGCCGCAATTAACCGATGATTGTCCTGCGATGTCCTGCGGGTACGGCCGCTCCTGCCTAGATTCCTGCCCTGCATGGTGGCCTGTCGCGGATGGCCCGCCGCCTGCGAGAGGGGTGCCGGATCGCACCTGCCATAACAACAAAATGCCGCCGCAAGGCGGAGGACTCGCTCATGAACCGTTCTGTCTCGTCGACAAAGGCCGCCCTGCTGGGGCTGGCCCTGGCCCTGCCGGGCACGGCCGCCCTGGCCGCGGCACCCGCCATGAATGTGGTGGACCTGGCCTTCTACACCAAGCCGGCCACGCTGCCCGCCGCGCAGGGTGCCCTCATCAAATCCCGTTCCGCCGTGCTCAACCTGGGCAACGGCGCGCCCACGGCCCAGGCCTGGAACGTGATGTACCGCTCCACCGACGCGGTGGGCGCGGCCAATGCCGTCACCGGCACGGTGATCGTGCCCACCCAGGCCTGGGCAGGCTCCGGCAGCCGTCCGGTGCTGGGTTATGCCGTGGGCACCCATGGCCTGGCGCAGAGCTGTGCTCCCTCGGTGCAGATGGCCCGCGGCAGCGACTATGAAGCCGCCAATATCGTGGCCGCCCTCAAGGCCGGCTATGCCGTGCTGGTGACGGACTACGCCGGCTACACCACGGGTGACACGCCGACCTACCTGGCCGGCCAGTCCCAGGGCAAGGCGGTGCTGGACCTGTTCACCGCGGCAACCCAGGTCCCGGGTGCCGGCGTGAGTGCCAGCTCCAAGGCCGTGATCTGGGGTTATTCGCAGGGTGGTCAGAGCGCTGCCTGGGCGGGTGAGCTGAAGAGCAGCTATGCGCCCAACCTCAACCTGGTGGGCCTGGCCTCGGGCGGCACGCCGGCGGACTTCATCACCACGGCAAATTATCTCGACGGCAGCGCTGGTGAAGCCTTCCTGCTGGCGGGCGTGGTCGGTCTCTCGCAGCAGTATCCGGCGGGCATTCCGCTGAACACGCTGGCCAGCGCCACCGGCCAGGCCGCCATCGCCCAAGGCAAGTCGTCCTGCGTGTTCGAGGCGCTCTTCGATTTCATGAACCACTCGATCAGCGAATACACCGTGGGCAACCAGCCGCTGTCGCAGCTGGTCACCATTCCCTCCGTGCAGCAGACGCTGGTGGCGCAGAACCTGGGCAACACCAAGCAGCCGGTGCCGGTCTACCAGTACCACGGCCAGGCGGACGAGTTCATTCCGATTGCGCAGCACACCGCGCTGAAAAAGAAATACTGCAACAAGTTCAGCAACGTGACTTTCGGTGTCTATCCTTCCGAGCACATCGCCACGCAGTTCCAGGCGGCGCCCTATGTGCTGAACTGGCTGACGGATCGTGTGAACAGCAAGATCACGCTGGGCACTTGTTTGACGCTGGCCGCCGAGCCCAAGTCCACGGCCAATCCGGGTGGCGGCAATTTCGTGGTGTCGCTGAAGAGCTGGCCGCTGTCGGGCAATATCGGTCTCAAGACCCTGGGCCAGTCGGTGGCGCTGCCCTCCAGCTCCACCTTCACGGCGGACACGGACATGACGGCGCAGACGCTGAAAGGCACGCTGTCCATTCCGACCTTCACCACCAACCTGAAGATCGTCGGCCTGCCGGCGGACGTGAAGCTGGAAGTGACGCCGGTGGGCGAAACCACGGGCACGGCTTCGCTGGATGATGATGGCCAGCTGCATGTGCATGGCACGGCCAAGGTGAACATCAAGGTGGTGTCGGCGGGTGAGTGGGTGCTGCAGATTCCCTTCGGCTGCCAGACCTCGTCGCCGGTGAACCTGCCCATCGATTTTGATGGCCCGATCTCATCGCTGGGCAATGGGGGCCTGACCTTCTCTGGCACCACCACCTTCCCGTCCATGACCGGTTGCGGCCTGTTCAGCGGACTGTTCAGC
This sequence comes from Moraxellaceae bacterium, assembly GCA_036377855.1. GTDB lineage: Bacteria > Pseudomonadota > Gammaproteobacteria > Pseudomonadales > Moraxellaceae > UBA2031. The sequence continues at coordinate 6,513 of DASUXS010000178.1, read as the reverse complement.
ACCCTGATGTCCGGCCCCGGCCAGACCTACAGCTTCACGGTGAAGCCGCCGGCGCCCGGCAGCTGGTAAGCCGCGGCGTAATGTGGGCACCGGCCACGCTTGCAAAGGTGGCCGGTGTTTACGCATGTGTGGAGAAATGGAAATGCATTCAGCAACGAAGAGGAAAAAATCATGGCGGGTGTCATGATGAATCGCTGGTGGCTGTCCCTGCTGGCTTTGCTGGGTACGGTGGTGGCTTTTGGTGCGTGGATGGCGACGCCGACGGATGCGCCTGTGCTGGCATCGGCGCCGGAACTGGTGCAGCAGCAAGTACAGGCTGAGCAGGCCGTGCAGGCCTCGGCACCGCCGGCAACGGGCCCCGTGAATGAAAAGCCCGCCTATGTCTCCGAGCTGGAATGGCAGGTGCTGAAAGGCGTGGCGGCACAGAAGGCGAATCCGGAGCAGGAGCTGCGGCGCCTGGTGGCCAACCTGCATTTTTCCAAACAGCTGGAGCAATGGCGACAGCTGGCCGGCAAACCCGATATTGCACAGCGCCGCGCCCTGGCGCAGGCCCTGCTGGCGGATATTCCCGCGCGCGTGACCGATGCCGAGCTGGACGATGCCGGTGCCCGCCAGTTGCAGAAAGAGTTGCTGGCGGACCTGTACAGTGATCCGGCCGAGCGTGTGTCAAGGGAGCAGGTGGAAGCGGCGCGTTTGCCGGCCACCGCCCTGCAGGTGCAGCCCTGAAGCTGGGCCGACAGCTGGCATTGCCCGGACCGGAATGCCTGCGCAGAATGCGCCAGCGGTGGATGTAAAGAAGGCGGGCGCTGCGGTTGGGGCGTTACGGACAAAAAGAAAAACAACACAGCTGTGAGGTGTCAGATGGATATCGATACCGAATGCATTCCGCTGGGCCATATCCAGACTTATTTCGACCTGCGCAAAACCATACAGCTGGACATAGACTGGCTGACGCGGCGCAGCCAGATTCCTTTCAATAACGCGCATGAAATCCTGGAGGCCATCATCGGCTTGGACCAGCAGGACTTCTATCGCCATGCCGGCATCAACTACCAGCCGGGCGATACCGGCTGCTTCATCAGCGCGCGCCAGGTCGTGGCCCTGGTGGACCAGGCGGTGACCGCCCTGGAAATGCCCTATCTCGGCCTAGCCATGGGCAACCTCATGACCATCTCGCATCACGGCATGGCGGGTCTTGCGGCCGTGACGCAGCCTACGCTGCGTGGCTGCCTGGAAACCATACGCCGTTTCTGCACCGAGCTCTTCCCGGCGCTGGACATGGACGGCCTGGTGGAGGTTAACAAGAAAGAAGCGCGTTTCGTGATCAGCGAAAACATTTCGCTGGCGCCCTACACGCATTTCTTCATGGAGCTGAACATGGTCAGCTTCTACAACATCTTTTCGCATCTGGTGCAGGGCGACCATGAACTGACCTCGGTGCGCTTCAGCTATCCGGAGCCGGCCTGGGGCCATATCTACCGCCGCTATTTCCGCTGCCCGGTGTATTTCGACCAGCCGGAAACCGCGCTGGTGGGCGATCCCGCCCTGGCCGAATACGAACTGCCCCTGGCCAACCGCCTCATGGCCATGGCCGCTGAACGCACGCTGTTTGAAAACATTCCGACGCGGGCGATACGGCTGCTGCCGCTGCGCCTGCGCCGCCTGCTGGTGCGTTACTACGGCGCCTTCCCCTCGCTGGAGCGCGCCGCCAGCGATCTCGGCATGAGTGGTCGCACGCTGCGCCGCAAGCTCGCCGAGGATGGCACCAGCTACCAGCAGGAGCTGGATGCGGTGCGCCAGAAACTGGCCCGTGAATATTTCCAGCGCGGTGGCCAGTCCATCACCGAGCTGGCCCTGATGCTGGGCTTTTCCGACTCCTCTGCCTTTGCCAAATCCTTCCGCCGCTGGACCGGCATGTCACCCAGTGAATTCCAGGAGCAGCAGCACGCCTGAGCGCTGTTGCTTTTTCAACACTTCCTGGTGGTTATCGCCGCCAGGAATATCCAAGGAATAATTGATTCCTTCTGTCCGTGTTTGTGGCGCTTGTAACCTTGCTGTCCTTAGCCATCAGGATGCCGCAAGGAGTAGATCGCCATGGCCCTCGATAGTTCCCCCGCCGAGCACGCTGTCAGCGCCGTCGACGCCTCTGTGGCTTCGGCACAGCCCGTGCAGACCCTTCTGGAAAAGGCCCGCGAAGCCGCCCGTGCTGATGACCTGACTTATGCGGGTGGCGTACCGCCCGTCGACGCCTGGTCCCTGGTGCAGGCCGGCGCCGCGGTGCTGGTGGATGTGCGCACCGGCGAAGAACGCAAATTCGTGGGCCAGGTGCCGGACACCCTGCATGTGGCCTGGGCCACGGGCACATCGCTGAACCGCAATCCGCGCTTCGTGAAAGAGCTGGAAGCCAAGGTGAAGAAAGACGCCGTCGTGCTTTTCCTCTGCCGCAGCGGCAAACGTTCCGCGCTGGCGGCCGAAGCTGCCGCCAAGGCCGGTTTCAGCAACGCTTTCAATGTGCTGGAAGGTTTTGAGGGCGAACTCAACGCCAAGCAGCAGCGTGGCGATACCGGTGGCTGGCGCCATGCCGGCCTGCCGTGGACACAAGACTAAGAATTCCAAACCAAGTACGGCGAATTATTTCAAGGAAACGCTTTCATGAGTGCGGGTGCTGACCAGGTTTTACCGCTCTACGATCCCGCCACCAAATGGGACATCAGCCATGTCGTCGGCGAACTGCGCGCGGTGCGTGCGCGCTGGCGCGAGCCCCAGGGCCGCAACCGTGAAACCGGCGGCCGCGAGCTGCCTTCGCGCGACGCCCTTAGCGACATCATCAACCTGATCTGCAGCGCGTTGTTCCCCATGCGCCTGGGTCCGCCCGAGCTGCGCCAGGAAAGCGAGGATTACTACGTCGGCCACACCCTGGATACGGCGCTGAATGCGCTGCTGGTGCAGGTGCGGCTGGAGCTGCGTTATGCCGCCCGCCACAGCCAGACCAGCGCCGAAGGACTGGAAAAGCAGTCGGTGGCGCTGGTGCATGACTTTGCCGCGGCCCTGCCGGAAATCCGCGCCCTGCTGGATACCGATGTGCTGGCCGCCTACCACGGCGATCCCGCCGCGCGCAGCGTGGACGAAGTGCTGCTCTGCTATCCGGGCGTGGTCGCCATCATCCACCACCGCCTGGCGCATGAGCTGTATACGCGTGGCGTGCCGCTGCTGGCGCGCATTGTGGCGGAGATTGCGCATTCTTCCACTGGCATAGACATCCATCCGGGTGCGCATATCGGCGCCAGCTTTTTCATAGACCACGGCACCGGCGTGGTGATAGGCGAAACCGCCGTCATCGGCCAGCGCGTGCGTCTCTACCAGGCTGTCACGCTGGGTGCCAAACGTTTCACCACGGACGAAGACGGGCATCTGGAAAAAGGCCAGGCCCGGCATCCCATCGTGGAAGACGATGTCGTGATTTATGCCGGCGCCACGGTGCTGGGCCGCATCACCATCGGTCGCGGTTCCACCATAGGCGGCAATGTCTGGCTGACGCGCAGCGTGCCGCCCGGCAGCAACATCACCCAGGCCAAGCTGCAGAATGATGCTGCTGTCGATGTGAAGGGGGGCGCCGCATGAGTTCGCTCAACCACCAGTTCGGTTCCGTGGTGAGGCAGTACCGTGAACAGCGGCGCTGGTCGCAGGAAGTGCTGGCTGATGCGGCGGGGCTTAACCGTTCCTATCTCGGCGAGATCGAGCGCGGCGTTGCCGTGCCTTCGCTGGCCACCATCGCCAAACTGGCGGGGGCGCTGGAGCTCAGCCTGTCCGAGCTGATGGCGCGCATTGAAACCGGCCGCCCTGAAACGGCCCGTATCGAAGCCGATAGGGCGCACTGAAAAGCAGCGTCATACCCATTTCAGCGCCACCGTCATTCCCGCGAAGGCGGGAATCTTCATGCGGTGCAGCGGGCCTTAATTGAGTCCCTGCCAGAAATCAGGAGATTCCCGCCTTCGCGGGAATGACGAAGTTGTTTTAGCGGGGATGGCCTTCAAATCCACTGCCTTGATGGCTATAGCCATCAGCGTGGTGGCTATAGCAGGTTGAGGGCGCCTTAGAAGCCAAAGATATTAGCTTATCGATTTTTTGCATAAGCGCTGTTGGATTTCCAACAGCGTTCCCGTTTCCGTTTCACGGCATTTCAACCAGGGGGATTTCTCATGGCCGAGAACCAGGATGTCCAGCTGGCATTGAGCGACAGCGCAGCGCGCCAGTTAGCCAACGCCACCAAGACCGTACCGCAGCTTTCCACGATTTCGCCGCGCTGGCTCACGCACCTGCTGCAGTGGCAACCGGTGGAAGCCGGTATCTACCGTCTCAACAAGGTGAAGAATCCGCGCGATGTGCGCGTGGCCTGCACCGACCGCGACGAGTCCGAGCTGCCGCAGACCTTCGTCGATTACGAAGACCAGCCGCGCGAATATTTCCTCAATGCCGTCAGCACCGTGCTGGATGTGCATACCCGCGTTTCCGACCTCTACAGCAGCCCCCACGACCAGATCAAGGAGCAGCTGCGTCTCACCATCGAGACCATCAAGGAGCGCCAGGAAAGCGAACTCATCAACAATCCGGAATACGGCCTGCTGGCCAGTGTCGCGGACGAGCAGCGCATTTCCACGCTCACCGGCGCACCCACGCCGGATGATATGGACGACCTGATTGCCAAGGTCTGGAAAGAACCCGGTTTCTTCCTGACGCATCCGCTGGCCATCGCCGCCTTCGGCCGTTAGTGCACGCGCCGTGGCGTGCCGCCGCCCACGGTCAGCCTCTTTGGCTCGCAGTTCCTCACCTGGCGCGGCCTGCCGCTGATTCCTTCGGACAAGGTGCCGGTGGAAGACGGCAAGACCAAGATCCTGCTGCTGCGCGTGGGGGACAAGCGCCAGGGCGTGGTCGGCCTGTTCCAGCCGGGTCTTGCCGGTGAACAGAGCCCGGGTCTGTCCGTACGTTTCATGGGCATCAGCCGCAATGCCATCGCGTCCTACCTGATTTCGCTGTACTGCTCGCTGGCAGTGCTGACGGAAGACGCACTGGCAGTTCTCGAGGACGTGGAGATCGGCAAGTACCATGACTATCCCGACACCTACAAATAATGGCGGAGTGAGCGGCCTCGCTGCTCCATCGGGATTGCCGGACGAGTCTTCGCTGATGGCGATGGCGAATGCATTTTTCGCCGCGCTGCCGGGTGACAAACCTAGCCTGCCCGATGCGTTTCCGCTGACCGTGCCCGGCGCTGCTCCGCAGGCGCCGGAACCGGTGCTCGCGCTAGGTTCACGTGCGCCGTCGCTGGCACCGGCCTCGCTGTCGCAGAACGGTGTGCCGGATACGCTGCAGCAATCCGCTCCGGGTGCCGGCCGTGCCGGTTCTCCGGTGCTGGGTGTGCCTGAAGCGTATGCGGCTGCGCTGCCGCAGTCGGCCACGCCGGATTTTCCGGCCACGCCGCTGGGGACGCCGCCGTCTTCTCCCTTCTATTTCCTGGGTGAGGCCAGCGCGCTGCCGTCAGCCGCACCGCTGAATGTGGACCTGCCTTCGGAAGACCGTGTCACCGCGCAGTCCTTCGGCCTGCCCGGTACACAGGATCTGAATGCCCTGCTGGGGGGAGTGGATGCTGGGGGTGCCCGTGTACCTGCTGCACCGGCCGCCAGCGGCAGTCATTTCTATTTCACCGATCCCATACAGCCGCAGGTGATCTCGGCCGTGCCGCAGGGGGCTACCGGTGCGCATCCGGCTTTTGATGTGCAGGCAGTGCGTCGTGATTTCCCCATCCTGGCGGAGCGTGTCAACGGCCACCAGCTGATCTGGCTGGACAATGCCGCCACCACGCAGAAACCCAAGGCCGTCATTGATCGCCTGGCGTATTTCTACGAACACGAAAATTCCAATATCCACCGTGCCGCGCATGAACTGGCCGCACGTGCCACCGATGCCTATGAGGGTGCCCGCCAGAAGACGGCGCGCTTCATAGGTGCCGGTTCCGTGGATGAGATCATTTTCGTGCGTGGCGCCACTGAAGCCATCAACCTGATTGCCAAGACCTGGGGCGTGCAGAATGTGGGCGAGGGCGACGAGATCGTGGTTTCCAATCTCGAGCACCACGCCAATATCGTGCCCTGGCAGCAGCTGGCCGCGCAGAAAGGCGCCAGGCTGCGCGTGATCCCGGTGGATGACACCGGCCAGATCCTGCTGGACGAATATCGCAAGCTGCTTAACGACCGCACCAGGATCGTGGCCGTGACGCAGGTGTCCAATGCCCTGGGCACGGTGACGCCGATACAGCAGATCGTGGAGATGGCGCATTCCGTGGGCGCGAAAGCGCTGGTGGACGGCGCCCAGTCCGTGTCGCATATGCGTGTCAATGTGCAGGCCCTGGATGCCGATTTCTTCGTGTTCTCCGGACACAAGATTTTCGGCCCGACCGGCATAGGCGTGGTCTACGGCAAGAAGGCGATTCTTGACGACATGCCGCCCTGGCAGGGC
>DASUXS010000177.1:0-3697 GCA_036377855.1 Moraxellaceae bacterium | reverse complement strand
CTGCAGGCCTATGCCCTGGCCGGGTTGCTGACGGGCTTTCCAGCCTTGGCGGGCGCGCCCCTGGGCATGGTCAGCGGGAAGATGGAGTTCATAGCCATCAGCCTGCCGATTGCCTTGGCGCTGGTCTTCGGGTCACGCCCTGATCGGTCACGGCACGTTTGAGCCCCATGAAAAAGCCCGGCAATTGCCGGGCTTTTTCATGGGCGCCTGTCAGGCCGCCGCTCAAATCCCCATGGATGACAGCTTCTGGATGGCATCGCGCACGATGCTGGCCAGCAGCGGATGCTCCACCGCGACCTTGGCCTCCCAGGCCAGCAGGCGGTTTTCCAGGTCATCGGTATCCACCGGCAGCTGCACCGCCAGCTGGCGCTCCAGGTCGGCCAGCTGCTCCCCCAGGGTCTGGCGCTGGCCGGCATCCAGGTGGTGCTGGTCCTGGTGCAGATGGGCCTTGAGGGCCTCCAGCTTTTCTTCTGTCATCTTCTTGGGCATGTCATTCACCTTGCTTTATTGCAGCGATCTGCCTGGATTAAAGCGCGTCCAGGAAATCCTTGCTGCGACTTTCGAATACTTCCCGCGCCAGCACACCCCGTTTTTCGTAAAGCAGCGGCCCGGCATGGGGACGCTCGCGGCAGCGTCCGGCGACCAGCGGCTGCAGCTGCTGGCGCCCGTCCCGCAGGTAGTAGAGCAGCACGAAGGGAAACAGTCCCACCCAGGTTTTCAGCTGGCTGCGGTAGCGCAGGCAGAGACGCAGATACCACCAGCGCTTGGTCCAGGGCACGGCCTGCGCCTGCACTGCGCCATTTTCCGGCAACGGCGCCAGCACACGGAACAACGGCGACGGCAGGCCCTTGCCCTGATACAGGGAAAACTGCCAGGCCGTCGCAATGCCCAGGGCTTTCTGCAGGCGGCAGCCAATCAGGTAGACCGCATCATGGTCCTGGTGCCCGCCTTCATAGGCCAGCACATACAGGGCCGTCACCGCCCCCTGCGATTGCAGCAGGGCCAGCACCGCCTGGTAGGCGGGCTCCAGGCTGTCGAGCAGGACGCCGTCGGAAATGCCGGCCTGCTGCCCAATGAAATGCACATCGGCCGCTGCCACTCCCAGGGCCGCCAGCACATCGCGGCTTTCACGATTGCGCCGCGCCACGTCCTGGCCGCCGAAATCGCCGCTGGTGAGATAGAGGCATAGCGGCCGGCGGCCGGTGGCCGCGCTCTGCGCGATGGCGTGGAAGACGCCGTACTCGTCGTCCTGGTGGGCCAGCAGGAATACATCAGGCATGGTCAGTTCTCAGAAAGCATCGAAATCCAGGAAGCTGGCCAGGACCCGCGCCGGATCCAGCCGGAAATCCGGCTCGTGCAGGTCGCGATAGATCAGGTTGAGCGGCGAAGGCCGCAGGCAGCCGGGAATGTCCAGATAGGCGCGTGAGGGCCGTGCTCCCGCCGGCAGCAGTCCGATAAACACCCGCAGCGGACCCGCCGCCCCTGTCGCTACCGCCGCTGTCGCCACGGCCGGTCCGGGCGCACAGGCGCTGAGCAGCGGCCAGGGCGTACGCGCGAGCAGGAGGCCGTCGCCGCCTGCCGGCGCCGCCACCGGCGACGAGGGATTGCGCAGGCGCCAGGCCAGGGCCTCGGCACTCCATTCCCGGCTGAAGCCGGCCCTTTCGCGCAGACGGCTCCAGTCCTCCCGGCAAGGTCGGCCGATGCCCACCCGGGCGGCCAGGGGCGACACCAGGGTAAAACCCAGCTTGCGCACAAAGCCCGGCGTGCTGTTGGCATTGGCCACGCCATAGACCGCCCGGACACCCAGGGCCTGCGCCCGCTCATAGGTCAGGCCGGCGAGCCGGGTGAACAGGCCCCGGCCCTGGTAGGCCGGCGCGGTAGCCGTATTCAGGGACAACAGCACCGGACAAACCTCGCCCTCAATGCGGGCCCGGGCCGGCACGCAGGCATAGTGGGCGGCCAGGGTCTCGCCATCCCAGGCATCGAAGCCCAGCACCTCGCCATCCGGATTCTCGGCATACAGCCAGCGCAGGTAGTCGGCACTGAAATGGCCGGCGCCGGGGAAGCAGGTACGGAACAGAGCCAGGTAACGGTCCGTCTGTGCCGGCAATACCGGTCTGTAGCTGAGCTCCATCCACCATACCTTCAGGGCCTGACCAAGGCGCCCATCATAGCAACAGGAGGACTGGGCGCGGCCGTCCATCACGGCTAGAATGCCTCCCTGCCTGAGGAGCGCTGCGACGGTTTTGACCGCCAGGCTCAGGCCCCCGGAATCCCCCGCTTTCGCAAGGGTGGCGGCACCGGCCTCAACTGCGCTCGCTGAACCCTGATGCGGTTGGCGAGCTCCTGCTGTTGCACCAAACTCCCGCCGCGTCATTTTTCCGAGCCTTTACGAGGAATGACGCCATGACTGCCAAAGTCGATCTGAACAAATTCACCGATTACAAGGTTGCCGACATTTCCCTGGCCGATTTCGGTCGCCGCGAAATCATCCTGGCCGAAACCGAAATGCCCGCGCTGATGGGCCTGCGCCGCAAGTACAGCGCGCAGAAGCCGCTCAAGGGCGCCAAGATCATGGGCTGCATACACATGACCATCCAGACCGCCGTGCTCATCGAGACGCTGGTGGAGCTGGGCGCCGAAGTGCGCTGGTCGTCCTGCAACATCTTCTCCACGCAGGACCACGCTGCTGCTGCCATCGCCGCCGCCGGCGTGCCGGTTTTCGCCTGGAAGGGCGAGACCGAAGAAGAATATGAATGGTGCCTGGAGAAGACCATCCTGGAAGGCGACAAGCCCTGGGATGCCAACATGATCCTGGACGACGGCGGCGACCTCACGCTGCTGGTGCACAAGAAATATCCGCAGATGCTGGAAACCATCCACGGCATCACCGAAGAAACCACCACCGGTGTGCACCGCCTCATCGAAATGCTGGCCAAGGGCGAACTCAAGGTGCCGGCCATCAACGTCAACGACTCGGTGACCAAGTCCAAGAACGACAACAAATACGGCTGCCGCCACTCGCTGAACGACGCCATCAAGCGCGGCGTGGACATGCTCATGGCCGGCCGTCGTGCGCTGGTGATCGGCTACGGCGACGTGGGCAAGGGCTCCGCACAGTCGCTGCGCCAGGAAGGCATGATCGTGCGCGTGCAGGAAGTCGATCCCATCTGCGCCATGCAGGCCTGCATGGATGGCTATGAAGTCGTCTCCGCCTACAAGAACGGCATCAACACCGGCAAGGCCGCTGACGTGAACGCGCAGCTGCTGGCGGAAACCGACCTCATCGTCACCACCACCGGCAACAACAATGTCTGTGACTCCGCCATCCTGGGTGCGCTGAAGAATGGCGCCGTGGTCTGCAATATCGGCCACTTCGACACCGAAATCGACACCGCCTTCATGCGCAAGAACTGGCACTGGGAAGAAGTGAAGCCGCAGGTGCACAAGATCTACCGCGTGGCCCCGGGCTCCAAGGTTGACCAGGCCGATCCGAATTACCTGATCCTTCTGTCCGAAGGCCGCCTGGTGAACCTGGGCAACGCCACCGGCCATCCCTCGCGCATCATGGACGGCTCCTTCGCCAACCAGGTGCTGGCGCAGATGTATCTCTACGACCAGAAGTTCGCCTCGCACTCCGATGTGGTGAAGCAGGGCATGCTGAAAGTGGAAGTGCTGCCCAAGAAGCTGGACGAAG
>DASUXS010000176.1:0-12817 GCA_036377855.1 Moraxellaceae bacterium | reverse complement strand
GCCATCCACGGTCCAGCTGCCGTCAGGACGCTGCCAGGCGAGACCGTGCTCGGCCACCCAGCGCAGGCCGGAAACACCATGGCGCAGGCGGTAGATCACTTCAAAACGGCCATCGCCGGCCATGGCATCGGCAATCGCCTGCAGGAGGCGCGGCCGGTCCTCCGCCACGATGAGCTGGCCCAGCACATGCGGTGCATCACCATGCAGGAAGAAGGGACGCGGCTGGCCGGTGATGACTTCCACGCCGTCGCTGAGGAATTCCGGCACGCTGTCATGGTGCAGCGCCATCTTGTCGCCCGGCATTTCATAGCGGTAGACGGCGCCGGAAAGATTGGCGATCAGCGTGGCCAGGCGGCGCTCGCTTTCCATCAGCGCGCGCTCGGTCTGTTTGCGCTCGTGCACATCGGTGATCTGCGCCAGGAAGAAACTCTGGCCCGGCGCCAGCTCGATCATCACGCCGCGCGCATGACCCCAGCGCACGATGCCGTCGCGGCGCAGATAGCAGGTTTCCATCTGGTAGAGCGCTTCCGAACGCGCACGCAGCGCGGCCAGCGCCACCGCGCTGGCCTGGCGGTCATCGGGATGTATGAGTTCCTGCACATTCAGCGCCACCAGCTGCTCGGGGGCTTCATAGCCGAAGAAGCGCGCGCATTCGGAATTCACCATGCGCAGGCGGCCTTCCGGATCGATCAGGGCCAGCGCCACCGGCACCGATTCGAACATCAGGCGGAAACGCGCCTCGCTGCTGCCGAGCTGGGCCAGCGCCGATTCCAGCACGGTGACGTCATGGCCGATCAGGGAAAGATAACGGCGGCCGTCCTTGAGATCGGTGTAGTGCCGCGCGCGCCAGCGCAGGATGCGCGGCAGCGCGGCACCGGCGGGGATTTCATAGGTGAATTCGAAGACTTCATCGCTGGCACGCATGGCCATCACGCGGGCGGCCAGTGCCACGCCTTCGCGCGGCGGCGCAAATTTCAGGAAGAATTGCTGGCCCAGGGCCTCGCTGCGCGGGCAGTCATAGAGTTTTTCCAGCGCGGGATTCCAGTCCACGACATGGCAGGCCTCATCCAGCACCACCATGGCCAGGTCGGCCACCGCCGTCACGCGCAGGTATTGCGCCTCCGCGGCCTGCACACCGGCGGCGAGCAGGGACTGCTGCTGGCGGGCACGCAGCCACAGCCAGAGCAACGCGCCTATGGCGGCGGTTTTCACAACTAGGAGGATGACCAGCAGCAGCACAAGCGACATGAAGGAACCCCATCAGGTCGCGGCATCCCGCCGCATTATTGTTATAAGTCCAGGCGATTCAGGCTCTTAGCGTTTTTATTCTGGATACGACCATGCGCCAGAGGCAGGTCGTTCACAATACCGTATCCGAAGCGTGGCATATGCCCCGGACAAATGGGCGGCAACGCTTCAAAGTGTGACGACGTTCACACCATCAAGCCAAAAAGCGGAACTAGCGCAGGTTTTTTTCGCGGGCGGCCTGCCCCGGTGTCATGTCGAACCAGCGCCGGAAGGCACGCGAGAAGGCACTGCTGCTGGAGAAGCCCAGCAAGAGCGCCAGCTCGGTGAGGGAGCGCAGCTTGCCGGCAGTGCCGGTCAGCCATTGCCGGGCGATGTCGCGGCGGATGTCGTCCAGCACTTCCTGAAAGGTCTTGCCCTCGCCGCCCAGGTGGCGCTGCAGGCTGCGCGTGCTGACATTGAGCGAGCAGGCGATCTCGGCCAGGGTGGGCTCGGCATCGGAAAGGCGCTGGCGTATCAGCTGGCCCACTTTGGCCGACCAGCTGGCATCGGACTCCAGGGTGGCCAGCTTCTGCTCCAGCAAAGGCTCGAACTGACGGGCCACTTCCGAGCCCATAGGGGCTTCACGATAGCCCTGCAGCGGCAGCACCAGGGTGGTGGAGGCCGCATCCTGCTCCACCGGACAACCGAAATAGCGCTCATAGGCGGCCTGGCCGGCAGGATTGTTGAAGGCCAGGGAAACCGAAAGGGGATCCGGCGGCGGCGCCAGGCGGAAACGCAGCAGGCGGATGATGAGGGCGGAGGCGAATTCCACGGCGCGCCAGTGCGGGTCGCCATTGGTATGGATGGTGATGGCGAGGGTGTCCTCCTCCTCCACGATCTCGTAGTACATGGCATCGGTGAGCAGGCGGTGGAAGCGCGAGATGCGGTCCATGACCTGGGGCAGGCTGCCGCCGGCCACCATGACCACGCCCAGCTCGCCGAAATCGGTGAAATCGATCTGGTCCAGCATGGACAGGCCCAGCACCGGGTCGCCGCTGACCTCCTCGGCCACCGTCCAGATGCGGCGGGTGAGGTCCACGGGCAGGCGCCCGGCGCCGCTCTCCTCCACATCCAGGCCGCGGGCACGCAGGCCGGCCTCGAGGTCGTGCCCGCCCGCACGGACGGTGCGGCCGAGGATGAGCATCCAGTTGTGAAAGGTTCCCAGCATGATGTGCCTGTATTGCCTGGCGGTAACTGCCTGTTTTAGTTATGGACGCGGCGTCGGCCGGCCGTGCCCAGAGGGCGCCCGCCGGGGGCGACGGGGCCATCCCGGACCCACGTCCGCCAACCCGCCGGTCACGCCTGCGGCGTGTTCGGTAAACAGGTTGGCATTTTCAGCAAAGCTTAGCGCCGCGTCCGCCCCTAGCCTAGCCTCAACAAAAATTCCGGGCCGGATTGCCCGCAGTACCCGAGGGAAGCCCCATGACCACCAACGCCACGTCGCGACTCCCGTCTGAACAGCGCATCAATGCTGAAGACGCCGCCCGCAGCCAGCGCATACGCCAGGGAATCCTGGAAGCCGGCAATGCCCTGCGCGCCCGCCATCCCTGGCTGGAGAAATACCAGAACACCATAGGCATGGCCATTTTCTGGGCCAGCATCGCCGGCATCCTGGGCACGGCCTGGGCTTACTACGCCGGTGTCTTCGCCTGGTATGTGGCGATTCCCGTGGCGGCCATCTGCATGTCCCTGCTGCATGAGCTGGAACACGACCTCATCCACATGATGTATTTCCGCAAGAACAAGTTCTGGAATGACTTCATGCTGGGCGGCGTCTGGCTGTTCCGCCCCAGCACCATCAGCCCCTGGGTGCGTCGCCGCCTGCATATCCACCACCACAAGGTCTCCGGCACGGAGTCCGACCTGGAAGAGCGCGGCATCACCAATGGCGAGAAATGGGGCCTCAAGCGCCTGCTCATGACCGGCGACAATATGCTGGCCATCTACCTGCGTCCCTTCGCCACCTACAAGATGACCCGCGCCTTCGTGCGTGAAGTGGCCAAGAGCAAGGAAGAGGCCCATGCCATAGCGCGTGAGAACGTGATGGGCTATTTCCCGCTGGGCATCATCAACTACACGCTGTGGCATGGCTTCATCGTCTACTACGCCGGCCTCTTCCTGCTGGGCCTGGCCGGCATCGCCCCGGAAGCCGTGGCCCTGCCCGTGCAGAGTGCGCTGGCCTCCGCCGGTTTCAACGTGGACGTGCTGGCCACCGTGCAGGGCGTGATGAATGTGGTGGGCTTCTATGTGGTGATCATCGCCGCCCCGAATGCGCTGCGCACCTTCTGCCTGCACTTCGTGAGCTCCAACATGCATTACTACGGCGACGTGGAAAAGGGCAACATCGTGCAGCAGTGCCAGATCTGGACCACGCCCTGGGCCATCCCCCTGCACCTGTTCTGCTTCAACTTCGCCGGCACGCATGCCTTCCACCACTTCGTCGTGCGCGATCCGTTCTACGTTCGCCAGTGGCTGGCTCCCGGCCTGTATCCGCTGATGCGCGAAAACGGTATCCGCTTCAACGATTTCGGCACCTTCAAGCGCGCCAACCGTATGCATGCTGCTTCGGTGACGGCGCCGGTGACCCAGCAGGCCGCTGCCTGAACGTCTGCAATACCTGAAAAGAAAAAGGCCCGCGATTGCGGGCCTTTTTCTTTGCCTCCTTGCCTCGGGTTTCAGGCCTCGAATGCTTCAGGCCGCCTTGCCAGCGGCCGCCGGGAACTGTATGGAGACACGCGTGGCATCCAGCACCCGCACATCCAGCTTCTCGCCAAAGTAATTGCCTATGCCCCGCGCCAGGCCGGCATAGAGATGGATGAGGCCGCGCGGCGACACATAGTGCACCACCAGCTCGCCATTCTCTTTTTCTTCGTAGCGGAAACGCGGCGGCCGCGCATTCTCCATGGTCTCGGTGACCTGCAGATGCACCTGGTCCAGCTTGAGCAGGAATTCGCGCGCGGTCTTCACGCCTTTGTAGACCGCGGTATAAATCCGCGGCGCATAGCTCACGGACCAGTAGTTGCCAAAGGCATCCGCCAACTGCTCATGGCTTCTGAAATAGCGTTTCTGCGCCGCGCCGAACAAGGCCAGGGCGGCGCCGTCATCCACATCGGTGGACAGCAGGATGACGCGGTTGCGTTCCAGTCCGGCCTCGGCCAGCAGGTCTTTCCATTGCTCCGGCGTCTGGCCCTTTTCCTCGTTCAGCATGTCGCGCAGACAGACGATGATGGTTCCCTTCACGTGCTCCCCCTGCGCCGCCTGGCGCCGCTGTTGACGGGAAAAACGTAGTCCAGAACCACGGCGCCCGTGGCCGGCGGGGTCGTCTGGAAAAGCCATAAACCAAGGAGTGTGATGGCCATCACATTTTCCCGCCCATGAAAAAGCCCGCCGAAGCGGGCTTTTCCACCACAACAGTGCAGGCAGTCTCAGTGCCAGCGGTCGCCGCGATCACCACGGCCCCGGCCGCGGTCACCGTCATAGTCCTCGTAGGCGTAGGAGCGCTTCCAGTGGCCATGGCCATAGCCACGGCCCGGATGACGGTCCACCACCACGACACGGCGCGGCTCGTAGCGATGCACCACCACCGTCGGTGGCTGGCGCACGATCACGCGCTCACGCACCACCGGCTGCTGGTACACCACGGTCTGGCGCACCTCACGGTCGCGGTCTGAAGTAGCAATCGCCACCCCGGCCAGGGCACCGATGGCTCCACCCACGAGAGCGCCATTGCGTCCATTCACGGAATTGCCGATCAGGGCACCGGCACCCCCACCCACCGCGGCACCCACCACGGCATCACTGCTGCCGGCCACGGCATTCGTGCTGCCCACCACGGTGGCCACCAGCAAAGTGGAAATCATCAGCATGCGTTTCATTGTCATTCCTCCTGACATTCTCTCCAGCGTGGAGATCCGAGGCGTCAGCCTGTAAGGATCAACGCCATGAATGCGGGAGGGTTGACGCAAAAAGCACGGGCTTACACAGCAACAACAAGCCGGCAACAAAGGGGAAAGTCAGGCCACGCGACGCGCCAGCAACTGGTTGAGGTAAAGCTCGGCCTGGCGCACATCGCGCAACGCGGTAAAGCCGCGGCCCAGGGGCGGCGTGCCTTCTTCGCTGGCAAAGACCAGGTCACCGGAACCGTCCCCATGCTCGGTGCGGCTGACACGGCCCAGTTTTTCCGGCGGCCAGCTGTGCATCTGGCTGCTGCGTCCCAGCGTCAGCGTGAAGGCCCGCTTGCTGGTGATGACATATACCGTGCTGGCGGCTTTGCGGCGCATGTAAAAAGGCGAAGCCAGGCCACCCAGGCCGATGAGCAGGAAAGGCAGGCCGAAAAGCGCAAACCAGACTTCGGGACGGGCCGGATTGGGAAGCTGGAAACCGCTGGCCGCGCTCATCCAGAACAGCGAAAACGCGGTCCAGGGAATGAAGAAAAGCCAGAGCAGGAAACCTTGGCGCATCAGGCGGCCTGGCAGGGGCTGCCCGGCCCAGGCCACCACCTCGCCCGGCTGCAGCTCCTGCATCAGCCGCTGCTGCAAGGTCGGCGGCAATTTCATGAAATCCATGCTCATGGCATTTCCTGCGTGGCATGCGCCCCGGCGGCGCGCCGCCATCATGCCATGCGCCGATTCATCCTTGCAGCGCCAGCTCCGCCGACACCAGCACCTGTTTGCGCAATTCACCCCAGCGGTAATTGCCCAGCAGGCCGTCGCTGCGTATGACGCGGTGGCAGGGAATCAACAGCGCCACAGGATTGGCACCCACCGCCGAGCCCACGGCGCGGCTGGCCGTGGGCTGGCCGATGCCACGGGCCAGCTCGCCATAGGTCACCAGCCTGCCCTCGGGCACACGCAGCAGCGCCTCCCAGACCTTGAGCTGGAACTGGGTGCCTTTGACAAACAGCGACAGCGGCTCCGGCTGGCGATAGGCCGAGAAAATGCGTCCCGCCAATGCCGCCGCCTGGCCATCGTCACGCTGCAGCGCCGCCGCCGGCCACTCCTGCCGCAGCTCCCCGGCTTCGGCCACGCCATCGCTGGCGATGAAGGCCAGCTTCATCAACCCCCGCGGACTGGCGGCCAGCAGCGCCGGACCGAAAGGCGTGTCCGCCAGGCCCCATTGCACGGCAAGGCCCGCGCCCCCGCTTTTGATTTCGCCGGGCGACGCCGCCTCGCAGCTCACCATCAGGTCATGCAGGCGCCCCGGTCCGGACAGGCCCGCCTCGGCGCTGGCCAGCAGCAGGTCGGCACCCTGCAGCAGGGCCTCGCGTGCGCGTTCCCGCGACAGGTGCTGCAGGAAGCGCTTGGGACTGAGGCCGGCCCAGCGTGCAAACAAACGCTGGAAATGGAATTCGGAAAGACCGGCCTGCGCCGCCATCTCGGCCAGCGCCGGCTGCTCCTCGGCATGGAGCTGCAACCAGGACAGCGCCGCCGCGACGGTATCGTAGGCGCTGGCACGTTCCTGCAGGTCAGGGGAAATATCGGTGGATGTATTCATGGCCGCATCATAGGCAGGCGGCCACGGCCCGCCCACCCGTTTCTTGCGCGGGCGGCCGGAGGAACAGCGAAAAGGGAAGTAGCAAAAAAAAGGGGCCTTCCATACGGCCCCAAAGGGTTGAAGCCAGCGGGATCAGAGACTGTGGTAATCGCCGTTGAACAGGCAGAACCACTCATTGGGCGAAGGATGCATGCTGGCGTAGGGCAGGTCCTTGACGCCGTAGGCGTCCAGCACCCGCACCGCATGATCCAGGGCGTTATTGCCTATGGCCTTATAGCCGGAGTCCTGGGTGGACCGGGCCACGACATGGGCGGCTTCGGCATGCGGATACTCCACCTGCGCCACCTTGAACACGTCATAACCGCGCAGGTGCATCACCTGCATCATCTGGTTCACCTGGCGGAAGGACTGCTGCCAGTAACCGTTGTCGTCGCCGGCGGGAATCACCGGATCGCCGTGAAAATTCTCGGTGGAACCGCAGATCACTTCGGATGCACCGGCCTCGATCTCATCCAGGAAGGCCCATCCGATATGACCGCTGCAGCCCAGCGGCAAGGGCGCCCCGTTCTTGCGAAGAAAGATGTAAGCACGACCCGGCATGATGACTACCCTCCTGCAGATACCGTGAAATCCATCACACAACGCGCCAGATATAGAAGGCGGCGGCGACAAATGCCAGTGCTGTCCCAGTGCCTCCGTAATCACCGCAATATTCGGGAAATATGCAGCGCCTGTCATAATGGCCTGCGGGAATGAAAAACCCGTGAGTCAGCAAAAAACCTTGTCCTGTTACCGGTCTGTAATCCCCGGCACCGCCGCCTTTGTTGGCCGTTCATGTCGGCCCTGCCACTTTTTGTTAGGCCCGCCGCCAAACTCCTCCCACCTGGCCGTCCGCAGGGCGGACCGCACTCACAAAAGCATCACAAAGCCGCTGTTGTTGACGAAAAAGCCACGTTCCGATTTGTAAATTCCCCGAGGACTTCGGTGCAACAGAAAATGCCACCAGGGGCACAGAGCCCGCACAAGAAGCGTATGAAAGGGAAGGGAAAGCGGCGTCGGCCCTTGGCTACAGTCTGCTCATCCGTTCGGAACCGGATGGAAACTCGCCAGGAGAAAAAACTGCATCGCAGCTTCGTCTCCTTGCCAATTTCAATCAATTGAAAGGACATCACATCATGCTGACTCTCAAGAAGGCATCTCTGAAAAAGCAGGCTTTCCCCCTGACCGTACTCGCTCTTGCCCTGGCCAGCCCCGTCGCGGTCAGCACGGCGCAAGCCGAACCGGCCACCGGCTTCCAGATCGGTATTGATGGCGGCAAGGCCGAAGCCAAAGGCGTCTGCGACAACGTGACCAATTGCGAAAGCTCCGACAAGAGCTTCCGCGGCAACATCGGTTACCAGTTCAATCCCTATGTAGGCGCGGAAGTCGGTTACACAAGCTTCGGCACCGTCTATGACACGCAGAACAGCGAAGTCGATGCCTCGCAGGATGCGGGCGCCATCACCGCCAGTGTGGTCGGCACCCTGCCCCTCGGTGACAAGTTCGGCCTGTTTGCCCGTGCCGGTGCCGCCCGCTATGACCTGGACAACCAGGGCACCATCCAGGGTGTGCCGGTCAAAGGGGGCGACGGTGAAACCAAGCCCTATTACGGCGCCGGTGCCCGTGTGAACCTGACGGACAATTTCGCCCTGCGTGCGGAATACCAGATCTACAAGAACCTGGCGGGCGTCGACGGTCACAATGATGACCTGCACGCCTGGTCCGGCGGTGCCCTGTTCACCTTCTGAGGAACAGGTCCCCAAAACAAAAAAGCCACTTCATCCGGAGTGGCTTTTTTGTTTCCCGGTCCACTCAAAGTCCAAGGATGCACGCCACCCGCTCTTGCAAGGGCGGCAGCACTTCCTGTGCGAACCAGGGATGTTTGGCCAGCCAGACATTATTGAGCGGACTGGGATGCGGCAGTGGCATCACGTCACCGAAATCCCGCCAGCGCCGCACCCGCTCTGTCAGCGAGCCCTTGGCCTGCGGCAGATGCCAGGCCTGGGAATAGGCGCCTATGGCCAGTACCAGTTCCAGGTGCCTGAACTCGTCCATCAGTTGCTGCCGCCATTGCGGTGCACACTCCTTGCGTGGCGGCGCATCACCGGAGGCCGCCTTGCCCGGATAGCAAAAGCCCATGGGCAGGATGGCGATACGGGTCTCGTCATAGAAAATGTCGCGGCCTATGCCCAGCCAATCGCGCAGGCGGTCACCACTCGCATCCTCGAAAGGAATGCCGGAGCCATGCACCTTGCGGCCCGGCGCCTGGCTGGCGATGAGGATGCGGGCATCGGGATGGAACTGCAGCACGGGGCGCGGGCCCAGGGGCAGGTGATCGGCACAGAGGGTGCAGGCGCGGACTTCATCCAGCAGCGGGATACGGCGGGGCACGGGACTTCCTGGCAATGGCTGGGAAACAGGGAGTCTACAACGGTCCTCTTTCCCGGCTGCATGAATTATCCTGCGGGCCGGATTGAGGAGAGTGCCATGGGCAACGAGCTGGTGATTGAAGACATCGTGGTGGGCGACGGCAAGGAATGCGTCAAGGGCGCGCTCATCCTGACGCATTACCGCGGCACGTTTGCCGACGGCAGCGAGTTCGATTCCTCGCACCGCCGTGGCCGGCCCTTTGAATGCGTGATAGGCGTACGCCGGGTGATCGCCGGCTGGGACCAGGGCCTGATGGGCATGAAGGTCGGCGGCCGGCGCAAGCTCTTCGTCCCGGCCCACCTGGGTTATGGCGAACGCAGCGTCAACGGCATCCCGCCGAACTCCGACCTGTATTTCGACATTGAGCTGCTGGAAGTGCGCACCCGCGACGAATAAGCCGGCTTACGCCAGAGCCCTCAGGCCGGCTTCAGCACATAGCCTTTGCGCGGGAAATGCACATGCACGGTGCCGGTCCTGGCATGCTCGCGCGCCAGTATCCAGCGCGTGGGCGTGGCGCCGACCAGCACACCCGGGGTGGGCGTCAGCATGTAATCGTCAGGTTCAATGCTGACGCGTTTTCCGATCAAGGCATCACGGCGATATTCCTCCGCGATCTCGCGCGGTGCGGCGTGTTTCGCCACGGCCAGCGACTCTTCTATCGCCATAGCCTGTGACGGGCCATTGCCAAAGGCATGCATGCGATCCAGCCAGGCCACCAGCTTGGGAAAGCCCTTGAGCTGCGAGGATTCCGCCAGGAAATGGATCATCCAGAGGCCATGGAAGGTAGAGAAGTCCGCATGGTTGGGCGTGGCGCCAAAAAGGAAATCCTGGGTCAGCCGCTGCTCCAGGTCCGCCGCATGGGCTTTGACGATGGGCCGGGCCTGGCGCAGGCTCACCGGCGGCGCATTCCGGCTGCGGCGCGCCGTGATGCGGTCCAGCACCAGGCGCAGCAGTCCTATCGTGCCCAGCGTCTCCCCGGCCTTGCGTCGCAGCGTGCTGTTGCCCGAGGCAAACACGCAGGCAAAGAACAGGTCGTAATCCACGCGCTGCACCCAGGCCTGCGCCTCCACATCGATATTCCCCAGCACCAGTTCCGGCTTGCCCGCCAGCGCCGCGATCTCCTCGGCGATCAGGTGGGAGTCACAGAACACATCCGCCCCTATCTGCGCCACCGGTACCTTGCGGTAACCGCCCGCCAGCGCTTCCAGATGCGGCCGCGGCGGGAATTCGCGCACCGTGACGGCGCGCCAGGGCAGGCCGGCATAGCCCAGCATGCTGCGGACTTTCTGGGAAAACGGGGAAGTGGCGTAATTGTGCAGGATGAATTCAGGCATGTCGGGCTCTTATCAAATGGCTTGCCGGCAGTCTCCAGCAGACAGAACAGGCAAGAAGGAAAACCAAACCCTCGTCGTCACCTTCAATCTCGCGAAGGCGGGACAAAAGCCCGCAGGGCGTTGAACAGCCGCAGGCTGGGTGAAGCGAATAATCCAGTGTTTTTCCAAACATCGACAAAGGCACTGGGCCCCGGCTTTCGCCGGGGCGACAGGATATTTGTCAGGCGTTCTTGAAAGGATTCAGGCGATTGCCCAGATGATACTGCAGGGCCACCGGCAAAGGCCGCACACTGCTGGCAATCAGTTTGTTCACAGTGCCGGGCACGCAGACAGGCCGGCCCTTCATCACCGCATCCCAGCCTTCGCGCACCACTTCATCCGCCTCCTGCCAAAGCAGGCCCGGCAGTTTGTCGGCCTGGTCGCGGGTGCCCATGGTGTCGTGGAATTCGCTGCGCGTGAAGCCCGGGCAAAGCGCGGTCACGTGTATGCCCTGCGGTTTCAGCTCCATGTCCAGCGACTGCGAGATGCCCAGCACATAGCTCTTGATGCCGGTGTAGAGCAGGCTGGCACCGGGCGGTGAAAACGCGGCCAGCGAAGACAGGTTGATGATGCGGCCCCAGCCACGTTCCTGCATGCCGGGCAGCACGCGATGGCAGAGCTCGGTCACCGCCGTCACCATGAGCTGGATTTCCGCGGCCAGCGCGGGCCAGGGCGTTTCCGCGAAAGCGGTTTTGCCGGAGAGGCCGGCATTGTTGATGAGCACATCGATGGCAATGCCCTGCTGCTGGGCAAACTCGATGATGGAGGCCGGCGCTGCCGCATCATTCAGGTCGGCGGCAAAGACATCGCAACGGATGCCATGCTGGCTGCTGAGTTCAGCCGCCAGCTCCTGCAGGCGTTCGGCACGACGCGCCACCAGCAGCAGCGAATAACCCTCGCTGGCCAGGTGGCGGGCGAAGGCGGCGCCGATGCCGGCGGAAGCGCCGGTGATCAGCGCGGTACGGGAATGGCTCATAAACACCTCACTGTGCAAAGAGAGCGGGAATCTGCTGCGGGCCCATGGCAAAACCACGGCGCTCCTGGCCGATGTCGCCGCGATACGGCGCCTGCGGCCCTTTCAGCAGGAAAGGATAGGGAATACGGCGTTGCGCCTGCGTGAAACCGTAGGTGCCTATGCCCAGATACAGGCCGGGCGCGGCACGCCGCACCTCGTCCACCATATGCACGCTGCCGCACATGGAATGGAAATGCCGGTACACCAGCTGGTAGGCGGGACGGCCATCGAAACGCGAGGGCGCAATCAGGGTCAGCATGGGATAGCGCTGCACGATTTTGCCGCCCTGCAGGAAGGTGTTGTAGCCCCTCCCCGTCTGCGCATCCACAGGACGGAAAGCCTTGCATAGCCAGGTGCTCAGGGGATTTTCCACCGCCGCCCAGCCCACCAGGGCGGCGATACGGTTGGGCTGTATCAGCAGCCGGGCCGCGTATTCACCCTGCATTTCCTCCAGGGTGGGGACCTCCAGCGTGGCAAAGAGGTTTACGAGCTCGCGGCTGGACAGCAGGTCCAGGTCTTCCGCCGTGATCAGGGTGGGCATGGGTTACTCCCTTGAATGCCGTTCAAGGCGCGCATCCTAGCCGACTTCTTGATCGTCATTCAAGAACCCTTACAATGCCCCGGACGACTGCCCGGACGGGCGCCCTGCGCCCAGTGAGAGCCCATGCCCCGCAACAAACGCGACCAGGACCGCGACGCCAAACGCGATGCCCTGGTCGCCACCGCCCGCCGCCTCTTTTTGGAAGACGGCTTCGAAGCCACCTCCATGAGCCGCCTGGCCGCGGCGGCCGGCGTCGCGCCCAATACCATCTACTGGTATTTCAAGGACAAGGACGAAGTGCTGGTGGCCGTGCTGGATGCCGAATTCTCGGCGCGCATGGGCGACTACCTGCAGCTGCGTTTCAAGGACAGCACCGAGCGCCTTCTGTGGGTGGTGGACCAGCTGGAGCTGGCCAGCCGCCTGGTGAGCACGGTGCATACGCGTATGCAGTCCTCACCGCAGGTGAATGCCTGGCATGACCGCTTCCATGCCATGAGCGAAGGCATGATGCGCCTGGAAATGCAGCAGCAGGGCCTGCCGCCTGAACGCCTGGAGGCGCTGGTGAAGATCTGCGTCTTCACCATAGAAGGTCTGCTGGCCCATCCCCTGTCCGCCGCGGACAAACGCGCGGTCTGCGAG
>DASUXS010000175.1:0-4357 GCA_036377855.1 Moraxellaceae bacterium | reverse complement strand
GGCTGATCCCGCCGGCCCGTTTTGTTTTTTGGCTTGAGCGGAGACTAGGCAGTCCGTAAATACGTCGGCCAATCGTATTTTTGGATACGAAAAATCATCTAAGCTGATGCGGCATGAGTTTTTTTTGGCCATACAATCACTTGAAAGCGATTGTCAGACCGGGGGGACAGGCTCCCGGCAGGCGGGATCAAGGGGACGGGCGGAGTTTAATGGCATGGAACTGTACCAGTTGCGCACCTTTGTCACGGTGGCCGAGCACGGCAACCTGACCCAGGCGGCCGAGGTCTTGCACCTCAGCCAACCCGCCGTCACCGCCCAGATCAAGGCCCTGGAAGAAGAGTTCGGCCTGCCGCTGTTCGAGCGCATCGCCGGCGGCGTGGCCCTGACCCGGGCCGGCAGCGAACTGATTGAAACCGCACGCGGCCTGCTGGCGGGAGCCCGCCAGCTCAAGGAGTCGGCACGGCAGCTGGCGGGCGAGACCCGTTCGCCGCTGCGCCTGGGCACCATACTCACGCCGGGCCTGCTGCGCATCGGCCAGGTCAGCCAGGCCCTGCTCGCGCAGTATCCGCTGCTGGACCTGCAGCTGCGCCCCGGCCTCTCCGGCGACATCCTCAACCTGGTGCGCAAGAAAGAACTGGATGCCGGCTTCCTGCTGGGCCGCAATCCCTACAGCAACGTCAGCAGCTGGCCGCTGGCCACGCTGGATTTCGTGGTGATCGCACCCCGGCAGTGGCGGGAAAGATTGCAGGATGCCGACAGCAAGGCGCTGGGCAAACTGCCCTGGATAGGTGCCATGCCGTTTTCCGCGCAACACGCCCTGCAGCAGGAATTCTGGCGCAGCCACAACCTGCATCCGAAAACCGTGCTGGAGGTGGGGCAGGAAACCGATTTCCACGAACTGGTCGCGGCCGGACTGGGGCTGGCCCTGGCGCGTGAACCGCTGGCCAGCGATCTGGCTGCCGCCGGCAAGCTGCTGGCGCTGTCGCAATTCCCGCTGCAGGCCTCGCTCAGCTTCATCACCGCCAGCGACCATGCCGACAGCCCTTTGATCAAGGCCGTGCGGGCCGCCCTGGAGCAGGCCTGGCACTGAGCTTCCTTTGCGCCAAGGCATTCCATCGCCGGAAATTTCTCGTAACCATCCTGCCCTGCAGTGCTGCCTCCTTTCTGGCAGCATCCGGCCATCCGGTGAATGAAAGCCGGTTATCACAGGGAATACATGAGCAGCCCTAGCAACAAGAAAAACGGCCGCCTTCCGCTGCCACTCAAGCTTGCCTACACCGCCTTCATGGCAGTCCTGATCCCCGTCTACTGGATCAAATACGGACCCACCAACTTCCTCTATTTCTGCGATATCGCCCTGCTGCTGACACTCGTCGGCATCTGGAAAGAAAGCCCCCTGCTGCTGTCACTGCCCACCATAGGCATCTTTGTGCCGCAGCTCTTGTGGAGCGTGGATTTTGTCGTGCAGCTGGCCGGCGGCCATTTCACCGGCATGACCGCCTATATGTTCGAGGCGCAACGCCCGCTCTACCTGCGCGGCCTTTCCTTCTTCCATGGCTGGCTGCCTTTCCTGCTGCTCTTCCTGGTCCTGCGCGTGGGCTATGACCGTCGCGCGCTGGTACTCTGGACGGGGCTGGCCTGGGTGCTGCTGCTGGTGTGTTATTTCCTGATGCCCGCGCCTTCGCTGACGCATGGCATAGCACCTGTGAACATCAATTATGTCTACGGCTTCAGTGACGAGGTGGCGCAGAGCTGGATGCCGCCGCTGGCCTGGCTGGGACTGGAGATGGTGCTGCTGCCGCTGGCGTTTTACCTGCCTACGCATTTTTTGATGGGGTGGTTGACGCGACGTCGTGTGGCAGGAGTCAGCGATCCTTTGCCGGAGCCGGAGGCCTCTTAAGCCACAACTCCCCTGTTAAACGTCATTCCCGCGCAGGCGGGAATCTCCATGGTGCACAGTGGGCCTTTTTAGAAGCCCTGCCGGAATTCACGAGATTCCCGCCTGCGCGGGAATGACGAATCAGAGGAAAGTGGGAAATTCAGGAATAAAAAAAGCGCAGGATTTCCTGCGCTTTTTTATTGGGGAACTGCTAAGGCCGGTGGATCAAGACTCCACCGGATACTGCCCCCGCCAATACTCAAACCCGCCATCCAGGCTGTACACCTCGGCAAAGCCCTTCTCCGACAGCCACGCCGCCGCGCCCTGGCTGGAATTGCCGTGATAGCAATACACCAGCACCGGCTGCGCCTTGTCACTGTCTTCAATGAAATCCTGCACCGACTGGTTATCCAGGCGCAGCGCCCCCGGAATACGGGCGGCATTGAAGGAGTGCTCGTCGCGCACATCCACCAGCGCCGGCTGGCGCGTGGCGATGAGTTCGGCGGCCGCTTCCGGCGCTATGCGCTGCCAGCTCATTCCGCGTCGTTCCGCGGACGCTCGCCGCGCACCGGCGGAATCGGGATCAGCAGGTTTTCTTCCGGATACTTGCTGGGCAGCTTGCGGCCAATGGCTTCCTCGATCTTGGGGATCATGAAGGCATCGTCTTCGCAGGCGAAGCTCACGCTGGTGCCGGTGGTGCCGGCACGGCCGGTACGACCGATACGGTGCACATAGTCGTCGGTCTGCTCAGGCAAGGTGAAATTCACCACATGGCTGACGCCGTCGACATGGATGCCGCGGCCGGCCACATCGGTGGCCACCAGCACCTTGATCTTGCCGGCGCGGAAATTCTCCAGCGTCTTCACGCGCTTGTCCTGGGGCACGTCGCCGGAGAGCAGCGCGCAGGAGATGCGGTGGTCGCGCAGCATGTCCGCCAGCTTGCGCGTCTGGTCGCGGCGGTTGGCAAACACCATCACGCGCTCGAGGTTGTTCTGCACCACCAGGTTGTAGAGGAGCTTGTACTTGTCATCGGTGGTGGTGATGTAGACCAGCTGTTCCACCGAAGCGGTGGTCACGCTTTCCGGTTCTATCTCCACCTTGACCGCGCTATAGGTCCACTGCTCGGCCAGGTTGATCACATCGCGCGTGAAGGTGGCGGAGAACAGCAGGGTCTGGCGGTTGGCCTTGGGCGGCGTCATGCGCACAATGCGCTTCACATCGGGGATGAAGCCCATGTCCAGCATGCGGTCGGCTTCGTCGATGACCAGGGTTTCCACGCGGTCGAGATAGATGTCCTGCTTGCCGGCGAAATCGATGAGGCGGCCGGGCGTGGCCACCACGATGTCCACGAAATCCTCGGTGAGCTGGCGGCGCTGCTTGTCATAGTCCATGCCGCCCAGCACGGTGACGATCTTGAGATCGGTGTACTTGGCCAGCTCCTGCGCATCCTTGGCGATCTGCATGGCCAGCTCGCGCGTGGGCGCGAGGATGAGCGCGCGCGGCTCACCGGTATAGCGCTCGGCATCCGGCGGACTCTTCAGAAGATCGGTGAGGATGGTGAGCAGGAAGGCGGCGGTCTTGCCGGTACCGGTCTGGGCACGGCCGATGGCATCGTGGCCGGCCATGGTGAACTTCAGCACACGCTGCTGGATGGGCGTGGCGTACTTGAAGCCGAGGTCGGCAATGGCATGCAGAACCGGTGTCGGCAGCTTGAGATCGGAGAAGCGCAGCTTGCCCTCTTCTGCCGGTGCGTCATAGCTGCTGGCATCCCAGCCGGTGGGGTCAAAATGGAAACGGTCTTGTTGGTCGGTACTCACAGAAACGGAACTCACAATGGGTCGGAAACAGGCTGCTCGGCTGCCACGGGGGCAGCTTGCAGGAAATGCAGGACATCCAGCGCTGTGCGCGCCGGATCTTCTTCCATGGGAATATGGCCCAGGCCTTGGTACATGATGAGCTGGCTGCCGGCGATGTCGCGATGGAACAGGGCGGCATGCGCGGGCGGAATCCAGCGGTCCTGGTCACCCCAGAGGATGAGCGTGGGGACCTTGAGCTGGTTGATGCCGACGCCGTTGAAATCCAGGCGGCGGACCAGGTCGGTGACGGCAGGACGCGCGCCCTCGCGGCGCATCATGTCGTGATAACGCTGGATCTGCGCCTCGGTCACATTTTCCGGATGGCCGTAAACATCGCGCACGCTCTGCGCCACGATGAAACGCGGCGAGAAATGCGCGGTGATGTCGCCCAGCACCGGGGCCTTCATCAGCTTCACGGGCAGCGGTGCCTCCAGCGGATAACCGGCGGCGTCCACCAGCACCAGCTTCTTCACCTGGTCCGGATGGCGCAGGGCGTAATTCCAGGAAATATAGCCACCCAGGGAATTGCCGCCGAGATAGAACCGGGTCAGCCCCAGGGCCGGCACCAGCGCATCCATGAAATTCTGCAGCTCCTGCGGCGAGGCCGTGCGGCCGGGCAGGG
>DASUXS010000174.1:0-2496 GCA_036377855.1 Moraxellaceae bacterium | reverse complement strand
GCTATGGCTTCACCGTCTTGAAGTGACGCGCTCTTACGAAATCTATCCCATGATACTGACCCCCGAAGAAACCACCGCCCTGCTGCTCTCCGTAAAGGTGGCGGCTTGGTGCATGGTCATTGGCCTGTTGCCTGGCATTGCCATTGCCTGGCTGCTGGCGCGGCGCGAATTTTTCGGGAAATCCCTGTTCGATGCTGTGGTGCATCTGCCCATGGTGTTGCCGCCGGTGGTGCCGGGTTATCTGCTGCTGGTGCTGATGGGCAACAATGGCGTGGTGGGGAAATTCCTGCACGAGACTTTCGGCATCAGCCTGGCTTTCAACTGGACGGGCGCGGTGCTGGCTTCCCTGGTCATGGGCCTGCCTTTGCTGGTGCAGCCCATACGACTTTCTTTCCAGCTGATCGACTCGCGCCTGGAAAATGCGGCACGCACATTGGGCGCTTCGCCCTGGAAAGTGTTTTTCAGCATCACGTTGCCGCTGGCGCTGCCGGGCATCCTGGTCGGCGCCATTCTTTCCTTCAGCCGCAGCCTGGGCGAATTCGGTGCCACCATCACTTTTGTTGGCAATATCGAAGGTGAAACGCGGACGCTGCCGCTGGCCATCTATACCTTCGTGCACCAGCCCGGCGGTGAAGAGCCGGCCATGCGCCTGATCTGGATTTCCATTGCCATTTCGCTGGCGGCCCTGCTGGCCGGAAATGCTTTGCAGCGCCGCCTGCAGAAACGCCTCGGGTATCGCGACCATGCTTGAACTGGATATCAGCTGGAAGCGCGGTGAATTTTCCCTGCAGGTGCAGGCTACAACCACACAACGTGTCACCGGTATCTGCGGCCCTTCGGGTGCCGGCAAAAGCAGCCTGCTGGCGCTGATTGCCGGACTGCAGCGGCCGGACAGCGGCCGTATCGTGCTGGACGGGAGCGTGCTGGTGGATGTGCAGGCGGCTATTTTCCTGCCGCCGGAAAAACGCCATATCGGCCTGGTCTTCCAGGATGCGCAACTTTTTCCGCATCTCTCCGTGCAGGGAAACCTGCTCTACGGCTTCAATCACCTGCAACCTGGTGAGCGACGCTTCCAGCTTGACGATATCGTGGCGCTGCTGGAAATCGGCCATCTGCTGCAGCGTCGGCCGCGCCTCTTGTCCGGCGGCGAAAAGCAGCGCGTCGCACTGGGCCGGGCTTTGCTGTATTCACCGCGCCTGCTCCTGCTCGACGAACCGCTGTCGGCGCTGGACAGCGCCCGCAAACAACAGATCCTGCCCTTCCTGCTGCGCATACGCGACGAGCTGCAGATGCCCATGCTCTATGTCAGCCACGCGCCGGAAGACATCGCCTATCTCACGGACAGTGTCTGGCAGCTGCGCGACGGCCGTTGCGGCTGACTGTATAGCGGCATGAAGCCGCGTTCTGTCTCTTGCCGGCACGCGGCCTTCATGCGCCAATCACGTCTCCCCGCCAAGCTGTTCCGCATTGAAGGAGAAAGGCTGTGAAGCAGGCACTGGTCATCCGTCACCTGGCTTTTGAAGACCTGGGCTCGCTGCAGCCCGCTTTGCAGTTGCAGGGCTATGCCCTGCGCTACCTGGAGGCGGGCGTCGATGATCTCGCCGTCGTCACGCAGGAAGACCCGGAGCTGCTGGTGGTGCTGGGCGGTCCCATCGGTGTGTATGAAACCGATCTCTATCCCTTCCTGAAAGACGAGATCGAAGTGCTGCGTGCGCGCCTGGAGCGCAAACGTCCCGTACTGGGCATTTGTCTCGGGGCGCAGCTGATGGCGGCAGCGCTGGGTGCCCGCGTCTATCCGGGACATGGCAAGGAAATCGGCTGGTCGGCGGTGACGGCACCGGTCGCTGCACCCGTCAGCAATATTCTTTCACCGCTGTTTGCCGAAGGCCTGCAGGTGCTGCACTGGCATGGCGATACCTTCGACCTGCCGCCGGGCGCCGCGCACCTGGCGCAGAGCGCGCTCTATCCCAACCAGGCCTATGCGGTCGGCCGCCATGCGCTGGCCCTGCAATTCCATCCTGAAGTGCTGGGCCGGAATGTGGAGCGCTGGCTGATAGGCCATGCCTGCGAGCTGGGGGCGGCGAAGATCGATATTCCGGCACTGCGTGCGGCCACGACCCAGCAGGCCTCTCGTCTTGAGCAGGCGGCCGGCAAGGTCTGGCAGGACTGGCTGGAGCAGCTGGGGGCCTATTGAGAGCTTAGTGCGCGGAAGAGGGGTGGGCGCTGAGCAGGACGGCCATTTCATCGGCAGCCTCGGCCCATTCCGCGTCCTCACGCAGGGCTTCGGCCAGGAAGCGGGCCTGGGCCGGTGTCCAGAAAGAGGCATTGGCCAGGCTGGTGCCGACCGGCAGCTCATGGGTGGCCAGGAAGTAGTTGATGCTGCCCAGGTCGCTGGGCAGGCCGAGCTGGGCGAAGAGGGCGGGCAGGTCATGCTTGCCGGTATTCATTGGAACAGTCTCCTCAAGCAGGAGATTAAAGCTTAGCCAGCAATTGGCG
>DASUXS010000173.1:0-3531 GCA_036377855.1 Moraxellaceae bacterium | reverse complement strand
GGCGCTATTGCGCAGGTAGATGGTCATCATCACCTGCATGCGGCCGGCCAGCTCGTAAAGCGTCTTGCGCTGGCGGTCCAGGTCATGCGGCAGGCGGCGTTCAATGCCCTGCGCAAACAGCGTGGCATGGTCTTCCAGTGCATACAGGTCGAGCTGGTTGGCTTCGCCATTCTGGTAGGGCTCGCGCAGGGCGATGGTGCGCAGCTGCTGCCACTCGTTGCTGAGCTCCTTGTCTCCCAGCGCGGCCACGCGCGGATCCAGGTTGGCCACCAGGCGGCCCACGTCCTTGCGGCGCTCGCCGGCCTTTTCCAGGATCACGTACATGAAAAGCTGGGAGGTGGTGCGGTAGGCGCCATCGCGCAGGGCCTCCAGCTCGGCCGGACTGGCGGCGGCGTGGGCTGAAGGAGCAAGCAGGGCGGCCACGAGGCCGAAACCGGCGGCAATCAGGCGCAAGCGGGACATGCAGAAATCTCCCAGGTCAGTCTGCAAAGACAGGAAACAAAAGTCGGATTCTGTTTGGGTTGACGCTCCAGGACAACTCTACGAAGCTGGTCGGCCGGAGGAAAATTGAATAATGGATCGCTACTGCGTCTTCGGCAATCCTGTTGCCCACAGCAAATCCCCCCTGATACACCGCGAATTCGCCCGCCAGACCGGCCAGCCAGTCAGCTATGAAGCACGCCTCGCGCCGCTGGATGGCTTTGCCGCGGCCCTGGCCGCTTTCTGGCAGGAAGGCGGCCGCGGCTGCAATGTCACCGTGCCCTTCAAGGAAGAAGCCTGGCGCCTGGCTGCGGTGCGCAGCCAGCGCGCGGAAAAGGCCGGCGCCGTGAATACGCTGCTGCTGGGCAAGGATGGCCGCGTCTATGCGGACAACACCGATGGCGTGGGCCTGGTGCGTGACCTCACGCAGAATGCCGGCCTCCCGCTGGCCGGCCGGCGTGTGCTGGTGCTGGGCGCCGGCGGTGCCGTGCGCGGCGTGCTGGGTCCGCTGCTGGCACAGTCACCGGCGGCGCTGGTGGTGGCCAACCGCACCGTGGAGAAGGCCCGGCTGCTGGCGCAGCTGTTTGCCGACGAAGGCGCGGTCACGGCGGCGGCACCCGCCGATCTGGCCGGGCAGTCTTTCGACCTTGTCATCAATGGCACCTCGGCCAGCCTGCAGGGCGAACTGCCGCCGCTGCCGGCAGGCCTCTTCGCCACGGGCGCACTGGCCTACGACATGATGTATGGCGCCCATCCCACCGTTTTCCTGCAATGGGCCGCGCAACAGCAGGCGGCCACCCGCGATGGTCTCGGCATGCTCGTCGAGCAGGCCGCCGAGGCCTTTTTCCTCTGGCGCCAGCAGCGCCCGCAGACCGCCAACCTGCTTGCCGAGCTGCGTCGCCAGCTCAGCGCCTGATCCCGTTCTTTATTCCGGACGATGTCTGAAAAGGAGTAACCGATGCGTCAATCCTACGCCTTTGCTGCGCTGGCTTTGCTGTCCCTGCCCGTCCTCGCGACCGCCGCCGAAGGTGACGACAAGCCCTTCATCATGGATGCCAATGCGGCCTACCTGAAATCCACCGGCAGCAGCAACAAGCAGACCATCAAGGGCCTGCTGGACATGCAGTACAAACGCCAGGCCTGGACGCACCAGTTCCATGCTGACGGCCTCAACGAAGCCGACAACGACACCGGCGAGCACACCACCGAACGCTACCTGGTGTTTGAAAAGTCGAGCTGGAACTTCACCGAGCGCGACTATCTCTTCGCCAAGCCGCAATGGGAAAAAGACCTGCAGTCGGTCTATGTCTACCAGGCCCTGGTCGCGGCCGGTTACGGCCGCAATGTCATCAAGTCCGACACCATGCTGCTCAATGTCGACCTCGGTGCCGGTGTGCGGCGCAGCAAGTTCTACGTCACGCGTGCGACCAAGGATGACGGCATCGGCAACCTGGCGCTGAAATACGAATGGAAGTTCGCCAAGAACGCGCGCTTCAACGAAGACCTGTCGGTGGAAACGGGAGACAGCGGCACGGTGGCGCGTACGCGCACCGCCCTCACCGCCGATGTCACCGATGTGCTGGGCCTGACCCTGGCCTATGAAACCAAGACCGACAGCGGCCCCAGCGATGTCGCGGACAGCCTGACCACCTTCGGCCTCACTTATCGCCTGCGCTGAGCTTGCCGCCCGCGCCGGGTTCCTCGGCGCGGTACTCGTCCTTGAGTTTCGCGTAGTTGGCCGCGGTATAGGTGAAGTAAGTGCGCTCCTTCTCCGTGATGGGGCGCACGGCCCTGGCGGGATTGCCCAGGTAGACATGGCCCGAGGCCAGCACCTTGCCCGGCGGCACCACGGCGCCGGCGCCCAGGATGACCTCGGACTCCACCACCGCCCCGTCCATGACCATGGCCTTCATGCCGATGAGCACGCGGTCGTGGATGGTGCAGCCATGCAGCGTGGCCTGGTGGCCTATGGTGACGTCGTTGCCTATGGTCAGCGGGAAGCCGTCCGGGTTGTAGCGGCTGGCATGGGTGATGTGCAGCACGCTGCCGTCCTGCACCGAGACGCGCTCGCCTATGCGTATGCGGTGCATGTCGCCGCGCACGATGGCATAGGGCCAGACCGAGCTGTCGCGGCCGATGGCGACGTCGCCGATGATGACGGCGGTGGGGTCCACGAATACACTTTCGTCGAGTTGTGGCCGTATGCCCTTGTGGGAGCGGATGGCGGTCACCATGTTTAGTCCTCGGCAGGCCCGGCAATATGAGGGCTGCTATTCTCGCGCGACTGGCTTCCCCTGGGGAGCCTTTTCCTTGCCTGTCCCGCTGATACCTATAATTAACGGTGCCGCATGAACAACCCCCTGCTTGAAGCGCACGCCCTGCCCCCCTTTGATCGCATCCGCCCCGAGCATGTGGCGCCGGCCATCGATGCCATCCTGGCCGACAGCCGCGCCGCCATTGCAGCGCTGGCCCGTGTGCCGTCGAGCTGGGACACCGTGCCGGCCGTGCTGGAAACCCTGCAGGACCGCCTCGACCAGGCCTGGGCGCCGGTGTCGCATCTGAATGCCACCATGAATTCCGAAGCCTGGCGCACGGCCTACAACGACGCCCTGCCCAAGCTGGCCGCCTACGGCACCGAGCTGGGCCAGAACGAAACACTGTTCCGTCACTACGAAGCCATCAGCCACAGCGCGGAATTTTCCGGCTTCGATGCCGCGCGCCAGCAGACCGTGCGCAATGCGCTGCGCGATTTCCGTCTCAGCGGCATAGGCCTGCCCGGGGACAGGAAAAAGCGTTTTGCCGACATCGTGGAAAAGCTGGCCGAGCTGACCTCGAAATTCTCCGACAATGTGCTGGATGCCACCCAGGCCTGGGAGCTGCTGCTGCCGGATGCCAGCCGCCTCAAGGGCCTGCCGGATTCCGCCGTCGCGCTGCTGGCGGCGCTGGCGCAGCAGAAAGAAAAAGAAGGTTATCGCGTCACGCTGGATTTCCCGTCCTATATCGCGGTCATGACGCATGCAGAAGACCGCGCGCTGCGTGAAGAGGTCTACA
>DASUXS010000172.1:0-14809 GCA_036377855.1 Moraxellaceae bacterium | reverse complement strand
GAGCAGCTGTTCGGGCGGGTGGTGGATGTTTTCATCAAGCACCTCACGGTGGAACCCATTCGCAACACGCAACTGGTCAAGATCAGCTTTGAGTCCGTTGACCCCAAGCTGGCGGCGCAGGTCAGCAACGCGATGGCCAGGGCCTATATCGACAGCCAGATGGAAGCCCGTATCGCCATGACGGAACAGGCCGCCGGCTGGCTGACGCAGCGCCTGGGTTCGCTCAAGACGGCACTGGAGCAGTCCGAGCAGAAGCTGCAGCAGTACCGTGAAAAGAATGACATTGTGGAAACCAGTGTCAGCACTTCCGAGGGAACGGCCAGCGGCCTCCTGGCGCTGAATGCAAAGCAGTTGCAGGACATCACCGAGCGTGTCATTGCCGCCCAGTTCCATCTGTCCGCGATCAGCCAGCGCTATGGTCCCAAGCATCCGGCTTATCAGCAGGCACAGCTGGACCTGGGCGAGGCTGAACAAGCCATGCAGGCCGCGCGACAGAACGCGCTGTCGGTGACCCGCAAGGAGTTCGGCCTGCAGGAGCTGCTGCGTGAGGTCGAAACCAACCGCAATCTTTACGACACTTTCTTCACCCGCGTGAAGGAAGCCAATGAAACGCGGCAGCTGGAAACCGCCAATGCCCGTGTCATCGATCCGGCCGTGGTGCCGGACCGTCCGGTGAAGCCGCTCAAGGGCCTGACCATGGCGCTGGCTTTCGTGCTCAGCGTGATGCTGGGCGTGATGCTGGCCTTCCTGCTGGATTACCTGGACAGCACCTTCAAGGGCGCCGAGGACGTGGAAGCGCGTCTGGGCGTGCCCATGCTGGGCCTGCTGCCCGTGGTCAAGCGCAAGCAGGACAATGTAATAGGCCGTCCGCTGTTCCTGGAAGGCGACCAGCAGGGTTTCGCAGAAGCCGTGCGTACGGTGCGTACCGGTGTCGTGCTGTCCGGCCTCGATACCCCGCACCAGATCGTGGTGGTGACCTCCAGCGTGCCGGGTGAAGGCAAGACCACCACCTCGGTGAACCTCGCCCTGTCCATGGCGCAGATGGAAAAGGTCCTGCTCATCGACGCCGACATGCGTCGCCCCACCATTTCCAAGGCCGTGGGCATTCCCGGTTCCAGTCCCGGTCTTTCCAATCTGGTGGCGGGTACGGTGGAAACCGAGCACTGCATCCATCACCATGCCGAAGGCAATCTCGACATCCTGCCAGCCGGCCTGATTCCGCCGAATCCGCTGGAGCTGCTGTCCTCGCACCGCTTCAGGGATGTGCTGCAGCAGCTGGCGCAGCAGTATGACCGCATCGTGATCGACTCGGCGCCCACGCTGGCCGTCAGTGATGCGCTGGTGCTGGCGACGCTGGCCAATGCCGTCATCTATGTCGTGAAGTCAGACTCTACCGCCTTCCACAGTGCCCGCAACGGCATCCAGAAGCTGCAGCGCGTGAAGGCGCCTCTGACCGGCGTGGTGCTGAACCAGGTGAACCTCACCAAGGCCAGCAAATACGGCAGCTACTACGGTTATTACGACTACTACGGCTACAAGGCCAAAGAAACGCCGTGATCGACCTGCACTGCCATCTGCTTCCCGGGGTGGACGACGGCCCGGACACCCTCGAGGAAGCACTGGCCCTGTGCCGCCATGCCGTGGCCGCCGGTATCACCCACAGCGTGGTCACGCCGCATGTGCATCCCGGGCGTTATGAAAATGATGTCCGCAATATCGAACAGGCGGCTGCGGCACTGCGTGCCGAGCTGGCGGCCCACCATATCCCGCTTGCCCTGAGCTTCTCCGGCGAAGTGCGGATTTCCGCGGAAATCCTCGAGATGGTGGCGTCCGGCCGCATTCCCTTCCATGGCGAATGGGAGGGCCAGCGCGTCATGCTGCTGGAATTCCCGCACAGCCACATCCTGCCCGGCAGCGACCGTCTCATACGCTGGTTGCTGCAGCGCGGCATACGCCCCCTCATTGCCCATCCCGAACGCAACAAGGACATCATGCGCGACCTCGGCCGCCTGCATGAGTTCGTGCACATGGGCTGTCTGCTGCAGGTGACGGCAGGTTCGCTGGCCGGCCGTTTCGGCGAGATGGCGGAGCTGCGTGCCTGCGAAATCGTGGAGGCGGGCTGGGCCACGGTCCTGGCCAGTGATGCCCATAATCTCAAGTCACGTCCGCCCGAGCTGGCGGATGGCGTGGCGGTGGCGGCAGGATTGATAGGCGAGGCGGCGGCCCGCGCCCTGGTGGTGGACAACCCCTGGCGCATGGTGGCTTGCCGCTTCGGGGGAGGGACTGCCCATGGCTGAGCATCGTCGTCGCCGTTCGCGCCGCGAAAGCGAGGTGGTGTTACGTCCGCTGGACTGGCGCTGGCTGCTGCTGGCCGGCTTTGGCCTGGTGTTCCTGCTGTGGGCGCTGGCCTGGGGCGTGGCCGATGTGGCGGCCTACCGGGCCCGTGTCTGGACGGAAACCTGGGCTAACCAGGACCAGCTGGCCCTGCGCCGCGGCCTGCTCTATGTCCCGGCGGAAAAGGACTGGCAGGAGGCGCTGTCGGCGGCGGAGCTGGCGCAGAAGCTGGCTCCGCGGGCGGCGGACTACGAAGACCTGCTGGCCCATGTCTATGCATCGCGCCATATCGGCGCGGCGGATGGCGACGCGCAGGCCATGCCTTACTGGCAGCAGGCCGAAGTCCATTACCGGCGCGCCATTGCCTTGCGTCCGACTTGGCCCTACAGCTATGTCGCGCTGGCCCAGGTGCAGCGCCGCATGCACCGGCTGGACCGGGACTATGAACATAACCTGCGCCAGGCCCTGCATTACGGGCCTTGGGAGCCGGCCATCCACATGGCCATCGTGGACATGAACCTGGACTTGCTGGCGCAGTTGCAGCCCTCGACACGGCAGCTGGTGCTGGACACCCTGCGCCGTGGCCAGGCCTGGACCACGGACTCCAAGGGCGGCGCCGTGCCCTATGGCGACCGCCTGTGGGCGCGCGTCGTGCAACGCCACAAGCAGTTCGTGGTGTGTGGCTGGCTGTCTCAGGACGATCTGCAGCTGCGCGCCCGCTGCAACCCGGCGCTGGCGCCGGGCTGAGGCCAGGGCGTCATCAGCTCAGGCGCCGCAGCACTTCTTGAATTTCTTGCCGCTGCCGCAGGGGCAGGGATCGTTGCGGCCGGTCTTGCTGGCATTCACCACGGGCATGGCTTTTTCCGTGGGGCCGCTGGCCAGGACATGGCCATCCTTGAAGAACCATTCCCCGTCGACCCTCACGAACTCCGAGCGCTCGTGGTGCTGCTGGCCTACGCCCTGCAGACGGTAACGGGCGATGAACTCCACTTCGCCTTCATTGTCGCTTTCGCTGCCCTTGCGGCGGCTGACGATTTCCAGGGACTCCCATTCCGCCTGTTCGGACCAGCTGCGCATGGCTTCCAGGTCGCTGTCGCTGCGGCTGGCGGGCAGGGTGGAGCTCATCACGAAATCGATGTCGCGGCTGACATAGGCGCTGTAGCGGGCGCGCATCAGGCTTTCCGCGGTGGGGGCGGGGATCTGGCGGGCGATGATGGGGGCGCAGCAGGCATTGAGCTCGCTGCCGGAACCGCAGTGGCAGAGGGTCATGGAAACAGTCTCGGGAGGGAGTGGGGGCAATAAAAAAGGGGTGCCAGAGGCACCCCTTTTCGGGCAATCAGACCGGTTAGGGTCAGATTACTTGGCCGGAGCGGCCGGAGCAGCTTCAGCAGCCGGAGCGGCGGCCGGGGCAGCAGCGTCAGCAGCCGGAGCAGCGGCTTCAGCGGCCGGAGCGGCAGCTTCAGCAGCCGGGGCGGCTTCAGCGGCCGGAGCAGCGGCTTCAGCGGCGGGAGCTTCGGTAGCCGGAGCTTCTTCTTTCTTGGCGCAGCCAGCGATGGCCAGGGCAGCAACGATAGCGGCGGAAACGGCGATCTTCTTGATTTGCATGATGTCTCTCTCAGGGGGGGTTGCGTGTTTGACGACTATGCTAAATGCATCTCTGGCGGCAGCCGGCATTTCCATGCCTGCAAAACGCCCAGATTACCTAGCATCCAACTAATCGGCGCGCAGATATTAGCATCGCGATTTTGCGTTTGCATCACTTTTGTTCGACAGTTCCCGGCACTTTCCCCGATCTTTTGACCCGGCAAAAGCAAGGCTTTGCCGGGCCGGGGAGGGCGGGTCAGCGCACCTGTTCCGGGTCGGCGAAGACCGCTCCCGAGACCCCCTTCTTGTACTGGCGGGCACGGTAGAGGGCGGAATTGATGCTGATCAGGATCTGGTCCATGGCCACCGGGCGGTTGGGGACCACCGACATGCCGATATGCACATAGGCCGGCAGGTCTTTCTGCTTGGCCCAGTTGTCGAACTGCTGCTGGATGTCGAAGGCGATGATCTCGGCATCCTTGGTGGTGGTGTCCACCAGCAGGAAGGCGAACTCGTTGCCGCCGTAGTGCACGGCAATGTCACAGCCACGCAGGCGCTGGTCGACGATGCTGGCGAAGTGCTTGAGCAGGTACTGGTTGATGGACTTGCCGATGCGCTTGCGCTTCTGCCGCGTGGTTTCGATTTCCGCAAACATCACCACCATGGGGGTCATGTTGCGCTGGTGGTAAGGCAGCAGGTATTTGGCGGCTTCGTAAAACGTCCAGCGGTTGCCCAGTCCGGTCAGCGGATCGGTTTCCGTCACGCGTGCCGCGCGCAGGCGCAGGCTTTCGGCATGCGCGGACAGGATCAGCGTGGCACAGGCGGCCGCCAGGAAAAACAGCGTGACGGCAGCGAAATAGATGTCATAGGCGTGATGCAGGAGTTGCTGGCGCAGGATGAGCGTGGCAACTACCAGTACCAGGACACCGGCAAACACGGCGGTAAAGGACTTCAGGCGATGCTGCGCCACGGCCAGTGCCAGCGCGGCGGCCACCAGTGCCAGGGTCGGCGGCAGCGGTGCGGGATCGTTCACCAGCACCAGCAGCACACCGATGATGTCGATGGTGGTGATGGCATGCAGCAGTGCCGCATTGGCGCGATTCAGGATGATGGACAGGCCGAGCAGGCTCTGCGCCGCAACATAGAGGATCACGCCGATCATGAAGACGGTGTAACTCACCAGCAGCAGTTTGGCCGGCACGAAAAAGGCGTAAGCGAGCGTGAGCAAGGCCAGCACGACACGCAGGCCGAGATGCCACTGCGGCAGATGCAGTTCGTGAAACTGTTCGGGTGCAACGGGTTTGATGTTATCGGGCAGCAGGGAACTCATGCGCAATCCGTGGTCTACTTGTTGTTGCTCGTTGTTGCGTGATGCAGGAGGCGTGTGGCTGACCGGACGGCCAGCCCAGGCGGGGTCGGGCAATCCTAGCAACCGCCCGCTGACTTGAGAAGCCAAGCGCTGCGGGTTTGGCGGATTTGGTGGTATAGAACATCTGCGCGCGGAGGATGGCGTGCGGGGATGCGCGGGCATGTGGAGGCAAGCCGGGAGAATGCAGATGAAGCATGGACAGGGTCTGCGCCTGCTGCTGTGGCTGCTGTGGCTGGCTGCCGGTATCGCCGCGGCCACGCCGGCGCCGGTGTGGCTGGGCAGCGACACGGTGCGCCTGGCCCCGCAAAGCAGCTTCTGGCGGGATGCCAGCGGACGCGCGACGGTGGAAACGGTCAGCCGGCAGCCGGAGCGTTTCCAGGCCCTGCCGGCCTATCCCAACTGGGGATTCGATCCCCAGTCCGCCTACTGGCTGCGCTTCACCCTGCACAATCCCGAGTCCAGGCCCCAGGAACGCATCCTTTTCATCGATTTCCCCCTGCTGGACCATGTCGCGCTCTACCTGCCGGATGGTCGTGGCGGTTTCCTGCGCAGCGTGACTGGCGACACCGAGCCCTGGGCGGCACGTCCGTTGCCGCTGCCGCAGCTGGCCCTGCCCATCGAGGTGCCCGCCGGCGCCACCCTGACGGCCTATGTGCGGCTGCAGTCCTCCAGCAACATGATTTTTCCCGCCCGCCTCTACGAGCCCGGCACGTTCTGGGCGGAAATGAGCCAGGCGCAGTTCTGGCAGGGCATGTTCTATGGCGCCATGTTCCTGCTCATCGGCTACAGCCTCTTCCTGTTTGCCAGTGCGCGTGAACGCGTCTTCCTCTATTACGCCCTGGCCCTGCTACCCACTGTCGCCTATCTCTTCTGCATAGACGGCCTGGTCTTCCAGTTCTTTCCGGTACCCGGGCTGGCGCAGAACCTGTCCATCTCCTTCTTCATCGGCCTCTCTGACCTGCTCTACCTGCATTTCGCCCTGCATTACCTGAAGGCGCCGCGCGGCAGTGTCTGGTTCCGTGGCACCCAGTTGCTGAAAGCCGCCTGCATAGTGGCGCTGATGGTGGTGCCGGTACTGGGGCCGACCTACGGTGCCATCACGGTGCTGATGCTGGGCGTGGCAACCTGCGCCTGGATCCTGCTGATGGGCCTGGCGGCCCTGCCGCGCGCGGGTGCGGTGGCGCTGTATTTCGTGCTGGGCTGGTTCATTTTCCTCTCCAATGCCGTGGCCGCGGCGCTGGCGGCTTTCGCGCTGATCCCGCTGCTGGATTTCTTCATCCTCGGCATCAAGCTCGGCCTGGTGGCCTCGGTGGTGCTGCTCTTCATGGGCCTGGGCCTGCAGCTGCGCCTGCTCAAGGCCGCGGAAGCCAAGAGCCGCGAGGATGCGTTGCTGGCGCAGGCGCAAAGCCAGGCCAAAAGCCAGTTCCTGGCCATGATGAGCCACGAGATACGCACGCCCATGAACGGCGTGCTGGGCATGGCGGAGCTGCTCAAGACCACCGGCCTCAACCACGAGCAGAACCGCATCGTCAGCACCATGGAGTCTTCCGGCAATGCGCTGCTGGAAGTCATCAACGATGTGCTGGACCACGCCAAGATCGAAGCCGGCCGCATGGAGCTGGAGCTGGCGCCGCTGGACCTGGACAGCCTGCTGGACGATTGCCTGGACCTGTTCCGCGCCCGCATCTACAAGCAGCAGCTCACCCTGCTGTGCTCGATCGC
The DNA here is from genome assembly GCA_036377855.1 of Moraxellaceae bacterium. Classification (GTDB taxonomy): domain Bacteria; phylum Pseudomonadota; class Gammaproteobacteria; order Pseudomonadales; family Moraxellaceae; genus UBA2031. The sequence continues at coordinate 7,800 of DASUXS010000172.1, read as the reverse complement.
GGTGGATGTCCCGACAGAGGTCGTTGGCGATGCGCTGCGCCTGCGCCAGGTCATCACCAATCTCTTGTCCAATGCCGTGAAGTTCACCGCGCACGGCGGCATCGAGGTGCGGCTTTCGGCGGTGGCGGGCAACGATGGCCTGCAGCTTTATATCGCGGTGAAAGACACCGGCATCGGTGTCGCCGCCGAGCAGCGCGAACATATTTTCGACAGCTTCGTGCAGGCGGATATTTCCACCTCGCGGCAATACGGGGGGACCGGCCTGGGGCTCAGCATCAGCCGTGAACTCTGCCAGCTCATGGGCGGTGACATGAGCCTGGAAAGCGAGCCCGGCCGTGGCTCCACTTTTACGGCTTCCGTGCATGTCACCCGGGTGCTGGGCGCACGCGAGCGGGCAGTGTGGCCCGCGGACCAGCCGCCGGTGCGCCTGCTGCTGGTGGAGGCGGATGCGCGTTTCAATGAAGTCATGGTGGCGGAGGCCGCCACCGCCTCCTTCAAGATAGAAAGTGTGCAGACCGGCGAGGCGGCGCTGCAGCGCCTGCATGAAGCTGCCCAGGCCGGCACGCCTTTCCAGCTGGTGGCGACAGCGCTGCAGCTGCCCGACATGAACGGGCTCAGCCTGCATGGCCGCATTGCCGGCGATCCCTTGCTGAGCCCCTGCCAGACCCTGCTGTTTTCCCTGCCGCAGCTGCAGCCTTCACCCGGCGTGCTGGTGCATGCCGGCGTGGCCCATGCTTTCGAGCGACCGGTGTTTCCGCGCGAACTGCGCCAGGCGGTCCTGGCCGTGCTGCGCCAGCAGACCGACGAGACCGTGCAGCCGCGCGTGGAAACACCGCAGTATCCCGGACTGCGCGTGCTGGTGGCGGAAGACAACCGCACCAACCAGGTGGTGGTGCAGGGCCTGCTGCGCCGTTTCGGCATACAGGCCGAGCTGGTGGAAAACGGCGAGCAGGCGCTGGCCGCCTGCCGGCGTGCGCGGCCGGCCTTCAATCTGGTGCTCATGGATTGCGAAATGCCGGTGATGGATGGCTATGCCGCCACCCGCGAGATCCGGCGCATCGAGGGCCAGGAGGGCCGGGCGCGCGTGCCCATCATCGCCATCAGCGCGCATGTCACCCAGCACCATATCGACAACTGCTATGCCGCCGGCATGGATGACCACATTCCCAAACCGCTTAACCTGCGCGTGCTGGCGGACAAGCTGGCGCAATGGTCGCCGCTGCCCGCTTCCGTATAAGCGATTGCCGTTCAGCGTCTTCCCTTTAATCACCGCGGCCGGTAGGTAGAGGGAGGCAAGAGAGGGCTTCGCGTCCGGCGCCTGTGATGGCAATATTGTGACTAATTGGTCATGAAATCCCTGCAGCAAGGAAATCCACGTGAACAACTCCGATCCCCATGCCCCCCTGCGTGACGACGTCCGCCTGCTGGGCAGCCTCCTGGGCGATACCCTGCGCGAGCACCAGGGCCAGGCCTTCTTCGACAAGATCGAGCGCATACGCCTGCTGGGCAAACAGGCTCGTGACGGTGACCACGCCGCCCGCGCCGAAGTCACGCGCGTGCTCTCCGGCCTGCAGGACAGCGAGCTGCTGCCGGTGGCGCGCGCCTTCACGCAATTCCTCAACCTCGCCAATATCGCCGAGCAATACCACCGCGTACGCCGCCGGCGTGCGCATCAATGGCGTCAAGATGAGCCGCCGCAGCCCGGTTCGGTGCGCGAACTGTTCTGCCGCCTGCGCGACAAACAGGTCAGCGCTGCAACCATTGCGTCTGCGGTGGATGCCCTCAATGTCGAGCTGGTGCTGACCGCGCATCCCACGGAAATCAGCCGCCGCACCCTGATACAGAAATACGATGCCATCGCCGACTGCCTGGAAAAGCTGGACCACGGCGCGCTGACGCCGGTGGAGCGCGAGCAGGAGCTGGTGGTGCTGCGCCGCCACATCATCGCCGCCTGGCATACCGATGAAATCCGCCAGCAGCGCCCGACCCCGGTGGACGAAGCCAAATGGGGTTTCACCGCCATCGAACAGACCTTGTGGAAAGCTGTGCCGGAATTCCTGCGGGAATTCGATGCCGCACTGCTGGAGGCCACCGGGAAAAACCTGCCGGTGGAAAAAGCCCCCGTGCGTTTCGCTTCCTGGATGGGTGGCGACCGCGACGGCAATCCCAATGTCACCCATGCCGTCACGCGTGAGGTGCTGCTGCTGGCGCGCTGGATGGCGGCCGACCTGTTCTGGCGTGATATCGACCATCTGCGCGCCGATCTCTCCATGGAAGATTGCACGCCGGCACTGCGCGAACGCGTGGGCCCTGACAGTCGAGAACCTTACCGCGACCTGCTGCGCGAAGTCCGTACGCGCCTGGCGCGTACCCGCGAATGGGCGGATGCCGCGCTACGCGATGAAAAGGCCGACGACAGCGGCATCTACCACCACAGCGACGAACTCATGCAGCCGCTGCGGCTTTGTTATGACTCGCTCTGCGCCACCGGCCAGCAGGCCATCGCCAATGGCGACCTGCTGGACGTGATGCGCCGTGTCGCCTGTTTCGGTGTCGAGCTGCTGCGCCTGGACATCCGCCAGGAAGCTGCGCGCCATGCCGCCACGCTGGATGCCATCACGCGTTACCTGGAGGTAGGCAGCTATGAGGCCTGGAGTGAAAACCAGCGCCAGGCCTTCCTGCTGCAGGAACTGAAAAATCCGCGCCCCTTGCTGCCCGAACATCCGCACCCGGCCCAGGATTCGGAATTGCTCTCCGCCGAGGTGCAGGAGGTGCTGGCCACTTTCCGCGTGCTGGCACAGCAGCCTTCGGACTCCTTGGGCGCCTATGTGATATCCATGGCGGAATCGCCCAGCGATGTGCTGGCGGTGATGCTGCTGCAGCAGAAAGCGGAAATGCCGCAGCTGCTGCGTGTCGTGCCCCTGTTCGAAACGCTTTCCGACCTGGACGGTGCCGCCGCCTGCATAGATGCGCTGCTGTCCATTCCCTGGTATCGCGACGCTATTGGCGATCATCAGGAAGTCATGATCGGTTATTCCGATTCCGCCAAGGATGCCGGTTTCCTGGCCGCCAACTGGGCGCAGTACCGCGCCCAGGAAGCCCTTACCGAAGTGGCGAAAAAGCATGGCGTGCGCCTCACGCTGTTCCATGGCCGCGGCGGTTCCATCAGCCGTGGCGGTGCGCCCACGCACCAGGCCCTGCTGTCGCAGCCGCCGGGCTCGGTGCAGGGTTCCATACGCGTCACCGAGCAGGGCGAGATGATCCGCTTCAAGTTCGGCATGAAAGGCATCGCCATACGCAATCTCGACCTTTATGCCTCGGCCACGCTGGAAGCGACGCTGCTGCCGCCACCCGCGCCGCGTCCGGAATGGCGCGCGCTGATGAAGGAAATGACCGACATCTCGCTGGCGGTGTATCGCGAAACCGTCAGCGGCTCGCCGGATTTCGTACGTTATTTGCGCACGGTCACGCCGGAAACCGAACTGCAGATGCTGCCGCTGGGCTCGCGTCCGGCCAAACGCAAACCCACCGGCGGTGTGGAGTCGCTGCGCGCCATTCCCTGGGTGTTTGCCTGGACCCAGGTGCGCCTGATGCTGCCGGCCTGGATGGGCACGGGGCGGGCGCTGAACACGGCCATGGATACCGGTCGCGAAGCGCTGGTGCGCGAGATGCAGCAGGAGTGGCCCTATTTCCATGCCGTGCTGGACATGCTGGAGATGGTGCTGGCCAAGGCCGATCCCAATATCGTGGCCTATTACGAGGACCGCCTGGCCGGTAACGACAGTGCCCTGCGCAAGCTGGGTGCCGAGCTGCGCAACCGCCTGCAGATCACCATAGATGCCTTGCGTCGTGTTTACCGCGGCCGCGAGCTGCTGGAAAACAGCCCGGTGCTGAAACGCTCAATTACGGTACGCACGCCGTATGTAGAGCCCCTGCACATGCTGCAGGCGGAGATCATGCATCGCCGCCGTCTGGCCGGTGAACAGGAAAAATCCTATGACCATGCGCTGATGGTGACGATTGCCGGTATTGCAGCGGGATTGCGCAACACCGGTTGATTGCCGGTTTTTCCAGCGAAGTGGCCGTGTTTTGCCAAGGCCGTCACGTTTGAAAATGACGTAACGGTTTCATATTCCTGCGCTGCATTTAAGCATGCGTATTCGTTACTAATTTATTCGCGAGCTCCTTGTTATTGTTTTCCTGAAGCGCCCTGCAACCGTCCCGGTTGCAGGGCTTTTGCTTTCAAGCCCAGGCCGGTGGATTTCTGTACAGCCGGCAAGTGACAGGAAAAAATGACATCGACGTCTGTTTCATCCAGTGCTTCCCGTTCCACGCTGACCATCGCCACCACCCATACCCAGGCGCGCTATGCCATCGTTGCCGCCATCATGCGCTTCCGCCAGCGTTTCCCGCGGGTGGCGCTCACCATACGCCAGGCCGATGCCAGTGATATCGCGGAGCTGGTGGCCACCGGTGAGGCCGATATCGGCGTTGCCTCCGAGGCGCTGGCCGCACATCCCGGCCTGGAGGTTTACGAGGTCTACCGCTGGAGCCACCTGGTGGTGGTGCCGCCGGGACATCCGCTGACAAAGTTGCCGCGCCTGACACTCAAGGACCTGAGCGGCTGGCCGCTGGTGATGACGGAGAAGGGGATTGCCGGACGCCACAGCATAGACCTGGCGTTTGCTGCGGCAGGCCTGAAGGTGGACGTGTTGCTGGATGCGCGTGATGCCGACGTCATCAAGACTTATGTGGAGGCGGGTCTGGGGGTGGGCATCATTCCCGGCATTGCCTATGAAGTGACGCGTGACTACGGCCTGGTGACACTGGAGGCCGGCCATCTTTTCGGCGAGCACAGTGCCAAGGTGGCCTTGCGTCGCAGCGGCTATGTGCGCCAGCACATGGCGGAATTCGTGCGCCTGCTGGTGCCCGACTACAAACCGTCCGATTACAGGTCTTTGGGGCTGCAGCAGGCCGTGGATGTCTGACGGCCTCAGTGCAGGCCGAAAATGAACTGGCTGCCTATCAGCAACAGCAGCAGCGCGAAAATGCGCTTCAGCGTTGCCGCCGGCAGCCGGTGCGCCAGCGTCGCACCCAGGCGTGCAAACAGCAGGCTGGCCAGACTGATGCCCAGGAAGGCGGGCAGGTAAACATAGCCCAGGCTGTGTTCAGGCAACCCAGTGGCGCGCAGTCCGGTGAAGATGAAACCGGCCGCACCGGACAGCGCGATGGCCAGGCCGCAGGCGGAGGAGGTGGCCACTGCCTCCTGCATGCGCAGGCCGGCATGGCTGAGCCAGGGCACGGTCATGCTGCCGCCGCCTATGCCGAACAACGCCGAGGCCATGCCAATCACACCGCCGCCCGTGGCGAGTCCGGCTGGCCCTGGCAGGTTTTCCCCCGCGTTTTTCCGGCGCCGTCCCGGCTGCCAGCCCGTCAGCATCTGCAGGCCCACCAGCAGCGCGAAGCTGCCGATGATGAGCTGCAGCACGCGGCCCTCCAGTCCATGCGCGATTTCCGCGCCCAGCAAAGTCCCCAGCACGATGCCCGGTGCAATGCGCCGTACCAGCTCCCAGCGCACGGCACCGCGTTCATGGTGGGCGCGTATGGCACTGATGGAGGTGAAGATGATGGTGGCCAGCGAGGTCGCCACGGCCATCTGTGTCAGCACGGTTGCAGGAAAATGTTGCGCCTGGAAAAGGAAGACCAGGACCGGGACCACGATGAGGCCGCCGCCCACGCCCAGCAGGCCGCCCAGCAGGCCGGCGAGGGCGCCGGTGGCCAGGTAAACCAGGAATAGCGTCATTGTGATTGTCCGACAGGCTGTCGCAAAAGGTTCATGAATCCGTCACCTCTCCTAAACGGCGCCTGCCGAGTATGGCAGCCATGAAAGAGAGAACGAGGACGGAAACGATGCAGGCAGTGGCCCTGAATCAGGTGAACAGCGCGATGATCCCGGCAGCTATTCCAACAGCGCAGCCGGTCCGCAACAAGCCCCGCCTGGAGGCGCGCTTCGTGCGCCATGCCTCCGAGCTGCGCGAGGCCCAGCGCCTGCGCGCCGAAGTATTCGGCGAAGAGTATGGCGTGCGCTTCGATGATCCGGAAGGACTGGATCGCGACCGCTTCGACGAATTCTGCGAACACCTGAATGTCTATGACGTGGCCAACGGCCTGCTCATCGCCACCACCCGCCTGCTGACGCGCGAAAAGGCGCGACTGGCCGGCAGTTTCTACTCCGCCCATGAATTCGACATGACAGCGCTGGAAAAGCTGCCGGGTCGCGTGCTGGAACTGGGCCGCACCTGTGTGCATGCCGACTACCGCTCCGGTGCCGCCATCACCGTGCTGTGGTCGGCCCTGGCGGACTACCTGATCAACGAGAACTTCAGCTACCTGCTGGGCTGCGCCAGCATCAGCCTGCGCGACGGCGGCCACAATTTCGCCGCCATCATGCCGCAGCTGCGCGAACAGCACTTCGTGGACGAAGCGCTGCGCGTGCAGCCGCTGCGCGGCCTCTGCATCGATGCCCCCGGGGGCGCGGAGAAAGCCAGCCTGCCGCCCCTGCTCAAGGCCTATCTGCGCATGGGCTGCAAGATCGGTGGCGAAGCCTGCTGGGACCCGGAATTCCACTGCGCCGATGTCTTCGTGCTGCTGGATGTGGCTGCTCTGGCCGGCCGCTATGCCCAGCGTTTCCTGAAGGCCGGTTGAGCCGCATGGCTACCGCCCCTGTCGCTGAAAACCTGCCCGGCAGCTTTGCCGCGGATATGGAAGATGCATTAGCCTTTGCCGACCTGAGGCAGAGGCGGCATCTCGTGGCACAGCAACACTCTGATTCCCTTTACGCAAAGCTGCGGCTTTCCTACCGCTTTGCCCGTCTCGGCCTGCACCTGGCAGAAGGCGCCGTACTGGCCTTCTTCTGTGGCGCGGCCTTCGTGCAGTACCGCGAATACCAGCGCCCGGTGATCCGCTGGTGGCATCGCCGCTTCTGCAACATCCTCAATGTGGATATCCGCGTGCATGGCGAGCCGGTTGGTGGCCACGCCATGTGGGTGTCCAACCATGTGTCCTGGCTGGACATCCCCGTGCTGGGCGCGAATTTCCCGGTGTATTTCCTGTCCAAGGCGGAAGTGGCGAACTGGCCGGTGGTGGGCTGGCTGGCCAAGGTCGCGGGCACGCTGTTCATACGTCGTGGTTCCGGCGATGCCGGCCAGGTGACGACGCAGCTGGCGGAGCATCTGCAGGAAGGGCGCAATGTACTGTTCTTCCCGGAGGGCACCACCACCGATGGCCAGCGCCTGAAACGCTTTTTCCACAAGCTGTTCAGCGCGGCTGTGGAGGCCGGTGTGCCCATACAACCAGTGGTGGTCTGCTACCGTGACGAGGAAGACGGCCTGCATCCGCATGTGCCCTTCATCGGTGACGACGAGTTCCTGTCGCATGCCACCGATATCCTGAAAGGCGGGCGCATCATCGTGGATGTGCTGGTGCTGCCGCAGGTGGCCCTGGAAGGACGTGATCCGCGCGCGCTGGCCAAGGAAGTGGAGGCGCAGATGCTGGTGGCCTTGCAGCGTTTGCAGCGGCGTGAAATCTGACTCCTTCCTGGCGAACCTCTACTACCCCTGCTAACACGCCCACTGTCGCCCCGGCGAAAGCCGGGGCCCAGCGTCTTTGCTTTTCCATGAGCCTGCCAAAGGCACTGGGCCCCGGCTTTCGCCGGGGCGACAGTTTTGTGGAGAGATATCGGGCAAAAAAAATCCCCAGCGCTGGCGGGGGATTTTCATTTAAAACCGTTTCGGGGGATTG